>NZ_FQZX01000001.1:1500000-1800000 GCF_900142175.1 Maribacter aquivivus
ACCGCACCACCATATAATCCGGAATGTAAATCACGATTAGGACCTGTAACCTCTACTTCAACATAACTTAGACCGCGTAAACCTGTAGTTATTGACGGCACATCATTGGCAATCATACCTGTATCTGATATTAAAATAACATCATTTGCCAGCTTCTCTCTATTCTCGGCTACGTAAATGGCGAGATTATTACTGCCAACTTCTTCTTCACCTTCAATCATGAATTTTACATTACATGGCAGTTGATTAGTTTTTACCATCAACTCCAATGCTTTTACATGCATATACATTTGACCCTTGTCATCACATGCTCCACGAGCAAATATGGCACCTTCTGGGTGTTTCTCTGTTTTTTTAATAACAGGTTCAAATGGTGGTGAATGCCAAAGATTAATAGGATCTGCCGGTTGAACGTCATAATGGCCATAAACAAGAACTGTAGGTAGATCAGTATTTATGATTTTTTCACCATATACGATTGGGTAACCTGCAGTTTCATGAATTTCAACAACATCGCAACCTGCTTCTTCTAATCGAGTTTTAACCGTTTCAGCTGTATCTAAAACGTCTTGAGAAAAGGCAGAGTCTGCGCTAACAGACGGAATCTTAAGTAGTTCGATAAGCTCATTTAAAAATCGGTCCTTATTTTCCGATAGATAATTCTTTACGTTTTTCATGTACTATTTTATATGACTTTCGATAAAAGTACAAAAAGCGTAATTTTTAAATAGCTAAAATTTAGAGAATTGATTTTTTGCGTTATATTTGCACCCCGATAATCACTATTTAGTGATTTAGGAAAGTATGCAGGCGTGGTGGAATTGGTAGACACGCTAGACTTAGGATCTAGTGCCTTGCGGTGTGAGAGTTCGAGTCTCTCCGCCTGTACAACGAGAAGCCTCTTGAGAAATCAAGAGGCTTTTTTTATGCGGTAGATTTTAATCAACCTTTAACTTTTTTAAATAACAACGTCGTTATTTGTTACTCTTGTAAGTTTTCAATAGTATTTACTTCTAATACAATGATATTGCTAATAGTATAGAAATAACATAATATGGGCTTTGAAAAAGTAACATTTACAAATTCAGAAGGAAAACAACTTGATGCAAGGTTGGAAATACCCAATAATCAAGAGGCACACAGTTATGCGATTTTTGCGCATTGCTTTACTTGTAATAAAAACTTTTCTGCTGTTCGTAATATCTCAAGGGCATTAGTAAATAAAGGTATCGCCGTACTTCGGTTTGATTTTACGGGTTTAGGTGATAGTGAAGGTGACTTTGAAGAAACCAATTTTTCATCTAATGTTTCTGATCTAATACAGGCAGCTAAATTTTTAGAAGATAATTTTAAGGCTCCTTCTTTGTTGGTTGGGCATTCATTAGGTGGCGCAGCGGTTATTTTTGCCGCTTCGCAATTAGAATCTGTATTGGCTGTTGCAACTGTTGGGGCACCATCTTCTCCTTCGCATGTGCAGCATTTGTTCAAATCAAGTGTAGCGGAGATTAATTCGACAGGTAAAGCAAAGGTGAATATCGGTGGTAGGGATTTTACCATTAATAAAGATTTTATAGATGATATTGAGTCAAAACCTATGGAGTCTGTGCTTAAGAACATGAGAAAACCTTTTTTGGTTATTCATTCGCCACAAGATACCATAGTAGGTATTGAAAATGCGAAAGAATTATACAGCTATGCGCATCATCCAAAAAGCTTTGTGTCTATTGATAGGGCAGACCATTTATTAATGAATAGTGCAGATTCTACTTATGTTGGTAATGTAATATCTGGTTGGGCAGAACGTTATTTAGATGTTCCGAAGAAAGAGGTTTTAAAAACTTCTCATCAAGTGGCAGTAAGCATAGGTAATGAAGGTTTTACCTCTGAAATTGTTTCTGGTAATCATTTGTTAATAGCTGATGAGCCGATAGATTTTGGCGGGAATGATTTTGGACCATCACCTTATGACTATTTGGCTTCTGGTTTAGGTGCTTGTACCGCAATGACCTTAAGAATGTATGCGACCCGTAAAAAATGGGATTTACAGAAAGTAGTTGTGCATGTAGATCATGGCAAAGACCATGCTCCAGATTCAGAAAATGTTTCTTCTGACGGAAAAAAAATTGATACTTTTAAAAGAGAAATAGAAATATCCGGAAATTTAGATGATAAGCAACGGCAAAGATTGTTAGAAATAGCAGATAAATGTCCTGTACATAAAACGCTTTCTAAAGGAGCTTTGATTATGACGGAATTAAAATAATATGATTTAAGAATTAAAACTATGATACAAGCAATTTGGAATAATAAGGTAATTGCAGAAAGTGATGCAACTGTTGTAATAGAAGGAAATCATTATTTTCCGCCTAACGATATTAAGAAAGAATTTTTTAAAAGTACAGAAACTCATAGTATGTGCCCCTGGAAAGGAATTGCTTCTTATTACGATGTAGAAGTAGACGGTGAAGTAAATAAAGATGCGGCATGGTACTACCCAGAAGTTTCAGAATTAGCAAAAGGTATTAAGGGTTACGTTGCCTTTTGGAAAGGTGTTGAAGTGAAATAGAATATTTATTGTAAATTAGAAAAAGGTCAGCCAAAAGCTGACCTTTTTTTTGTTGATAAATTATACGACAGCATTTATAATGTTTTTTAAATGCTTAGTTTATTTTGTTTCAAGCATAGTAAAACTTGAAACAAAATAATTACTCCGTATTAAATACCTTATATTTAAAACTATTAAATTTTGATGTTCGCTTAAATGATATTGAAATCTTTGTATAGTTTAATTTTTCTTTTTGCCTTGTGTGTCTTTGGTCAAGAGCTTCCACCAATTCAAAATTACACTCCTATTGAATACAATGCTGGTAACCAAAATTGGTCTATTGCCCAATCTAATGACCATACAATGTATGTTGCAAACAATAGTGGATTGTTGGAGTTTAACGGAAATGCTTGGACCTTGTACCAAATACCTTATGGCACTCCCGTAAAATCTGTTATGGTTTTAAATGGAAGAGTGTTTACAGGCAGTTATATGCAATTTGGGTATTGGACACGCAATGAGTTTGGAGTTTTGATTTATACATCCATTTCTGACCAGTTGAAAACACCGCTCATAGAAGATGAGGATTTTTGGAATATATCGCATTTCAAAGACTGGGTTTTGTTTCAATCATTAGATAGAATTTATATCTACAATATTAAAAAGTCAACATTTGAAATTTTAGATGCTAAAAATAATAGTCCTAAAATATTTGAAATAGGTAATAAAATATATTTTCAAAAGCTCGGAAAGGGCTTGTTTACATTAGAAAATGGAGAGCCTATTCTAGTATCTGATGACTTAATTCTTAAGCAAACTAATGTTGTTGGTGCATTTCTGGTAGATAATAGAATACTGATCATTACAGAACAGGCAGATTTTTTTTATCTAGAAAATAATATTCTAGTTGAATGGAAATTGCCTGTAGAGACAGATTTTTATCTGAGCAAGATTTATAGTGCTTTACGTTTAAATGATGGGTCTTATGTATTGGGTACAATCTCAAAAGGTATATTTCAATTAGATGTAAACGGTAATATCATAAGAAATATTAATCAAGAAAAAGGTCTTAACAACAATACAGTATTATCGTTATTTCAAGATATAGATAATAATCTGTGGCTTGGGTTGGATAATGGAGTTAGCGTCATCAATTTAGCCTCACCTTTTAAAGAATATATTGACCATATAGGGGCTTTAGGTGTTGTTTATACTGCTAAGAAAAAAGGCGATTTTTTATATTTAGGTACAAATCAAGGACTATTTTATAAAAAATATCAAGAGGGAAATTCTTTTAAACTCATTGAGGGTACCCAAGGTCAAGTTTGGTTGCTAAAAGAAATTAATGGTACATTATTCTGTGGTCATCACAATGGAACTTTTGTTATAACGGATGATATTGCTACGAAAATTTCAGAAGTTTCAGGTGCGTGGGATATTCAAAGTATAGAATATAAGCAAAACTTGCTTATTCAAGGTAATTATAAAGGTCTAAGTGTACTTGAGCAAGTAGATGATAAATGGCAGTACCGCAATAGTATTGATGGTTTTGATAGCTCGAGTAGATTTTTTGAGTTCGTCGGAGAAAATCATTTACTAGTAAATCATGATTATAAGGGAATTTTTGACTTGCAAATTAACCACGAATATAAGAAGGTTGTAAAACTAGACAGTAAGGAATCTAAAGGCAATGGTTCTAGCTTGGTTAGATATAAGGGCGATATTCTTTATAGGACTATTAACGGTGTTTTTAAATACAATGTAAATCAACATGAATTTTTAATAGATTCAGTTCTAACAAGCAAATTTTTTAATGCAGATGAGCGTATTATCGGCATACTTCAGTCGACTAACAATTACGAAAGGTTATGGGGCTTTACGAATTATAATATAATTACTGTTTCTAATGGGTATTTAAGTAAAGAACCACAAACGGTTAAAATTTCAATTCCAAATTTCTTTAGGCGTAGTATGGGAATCTTAGGTTTTGAATCTATCGTGCATTTAGAAAAAAATCTTTATTTGATAGGTATTTCTAACGGTTATATCACTTTGGATTTAAGTGAAGCTAAACAGCGTGATTGTCAAATAAAGATAAATTCTGTTTTTGGAAAGTCTCATGAAACTCCAAAAATTGATCTTTCTCTTCAAGACAATCAAGAATTAGAGTATTCAGAAAATAACGTAAGTTTTAATTATAATGTTACAGAGTATGATAGATATACAGAAGTGTATTATCAAAATAAATTAAACGGTTTAAATGAAGAATGGAGTACTTGGTCGCTTATGCCCAATACTTCATTTGATAATCTACCATATGGTTCTTATGAGTTTAAGGTGAGAGCTAAGGTGGGTAATAGTTTATCAATTAATACGGCTGCATATAGCTTTAAAATTCTAAGGCCTTGGTATGTGTCATACTGGGCTATTTTGTGTTATGTTATACTAGCGGTTTTATTCTCTTTGCTAATTCACAGAAATTATAAGAATTATTATAAAAAACAGCAAAGTCAACTTATAAAAGCTAATAACAAACGGTTAAAACGTAAGAAATTAAAAAACCAGAAGAAGATAGTTCAAATAAAAAATAATCAATTACAAGAACTTGTTGATAGTAAGAATAGAGAATTGGCAATCTCTACAATGAGTATTATTAAAAAGAATGAGTTTTTAAGTGCTATTAAAGATCAATTAAAAAGTAGCACAGATAACCCAAAGGTGAAAGCTGTAATCAGAACTATTGACAGGAATATTAATAATGAAGACGATTGGAAATTTTTTGAAAGTGCATTTAATAATGCAGATAAAGATTTCTTGAAAAAGGTGAAAGAAAAGCATTCTGAGTTATCTGCAAATGATTTAAGGTTGTGTGCATACTTAAGACTAAACCTGTCTTCTAAAGAAATTGCACCTCTTTTAAATATATCGGTAAGAAGTGTTGAGGTGAAACGATACCGTCTGCGTAAAAAAATGAATCTTCCGCGCGAAACTGGCTTAACTGACTATATCATCAATTTATAATCTCCACTACAAAACTTAATATTACCACAACATTACCACAACATATACTTTTTTCTAGTAGTTATCGCGTGTATTTTGTTTTGGCTTCTAATAAGGCGACTCTCTGTCTTTAGTTATTATAATCTCTATTTTTAGTAGTTTTTTTTGTGTTGTATGTTTTTTGTATGGGCAAAAATTTAGAATTTGATAATTATGTAATTTAAATTGCAGAAACGATTATTCGTATCTCAACACAACATAAGTGGTTAGAGATATGGGTAAGTTGAATTTTAAATCAAATAATTAACTCAAAAAAATTAACTATGAAAAAATTAAAGTACATCATGGTATCCTTGTTTGCAGTAATGATGAGCTGCGATGGAGATGACATTGATATTCCAGAATCGGTTACGCCTTCTAATCTTACAGTTAGTGCTCAAAATATGGGTGAAGGTGTCTTTGACTTTACTGCATCTGCAGCCAATGCCAATTATTATCATTATGATTTTGGTGATGGTACCACTGCTTTGGAAACTTCAGGTGTAACTTCTAAAACGTACGAAGAAATAGGTGAGAATATATATACGGTAACTATAACTGCGGGTTCTACAGAGGGTAAAAAGATTTCTGAGACTATAGATGTTTCTGTTTCATTAGCGTTTACCGACACTGAAACGGTGACTTTTTTAACGAATGACAGCTCAAAAACATGGTTTTTGGCAGCATCTCAACAGGGTCACTTAGGACTAGGACCTGCAAGGGAAGGAATAGATGGAGATTGGTGGTACCCTAAATGGTTTTCTGCTTCTGCATTTGAAAAATGTGGAACGGAAGATTCTGATTGTCTGTGTGATGATGAGCTTACTTTTTCAGTAAATGAAAATGGAGGTTTAGTTTACACTTTAGATAATAAGGGTCAAACTTATTTTAACGTTGGTCATAAAGCTGTTGTAGGTGGTGGAGAAGATATTGACTTTTGTTATGATTTTGATACTTCGGGTGAAAAGATTGTTCAGCTTTCTGAGGTAGAAGGAAACGTTCCAGATGCTGAGACTACAGGAATTCAAATGACTTTCTCTGATGGCGGTTTTATGGGTTATTATGTTGGGTCTTCGGTTTATGAAATACTTTCTATTAGTGATGATTTCTTATATGTAAGAACGTACGATACTGAGAATGCAGATTTAGCTTGGTACCATAAATTTACTTCAGATGTTGCTGTTGATGGTGGTGAAGAAAGTCTTGAGACCATTTATACCAATTTAGTTTGGTCAGATGAGTTTGATGTTGATGGTGCACCAAATGCTGCTAATTGGGGTTATGACCTTGGCGCAGGTGGCTGGGGTAATGGTGAGGCTCAAACTTATACAGATGCAGCTGAAAACGTAAAAGTTGAAGACGGTGTTTTAAAAATCACTGCTATAGCTGGTGAGGGCGAAGCAGCTGTTCACTATTTTGACGAAATTACTTTGAGTGATGGAAGTGGCGGTACGCAAACTTTAGAAGATTTTGAAGGTGCAGCTCCTGTTTTTACTGGATTTGGCGGTGTTGGAACTGCGGTAATTGCAAATCCGGATCCTACGGGAGAGAATACTAGTGCTAATGTGGCAGAATCTACTAAAACTTTAGGTGCTGAAACATGGGCAGGTTCTTTCTTTGATTTATCTGCACCGGTTGATCTTGTTGCTTACCCTAGTATTAGTTTAAAAACATGGTCGCCTGCTACTGGAGCCAATATAATTTTGAAACTTGAAAATCAAGCTAATGCTGATGAGAATGTTGAGGTAAGTGTTAATTCAACTGTTGCTAATGCTTGGGAAACACTAAACTTTGATTTCACTGGTGTTCCAGTTGGTACTTATGACCGAGTTGTGTTGTTTTTTGATTTTGGTGTTTCTCCTTCTGGCGGAATTACTTCAGGTCGTATTAAATCTGAAAACTTATACGAGTTTACTTATGGTAGAGTTGAGATAAGAGCTAAGCTTCCATCTGCCGGTGGTACTTGGCCAGCGTTATGGGCTTTAGGTGCTAATTTTGATGAAGTTGGTTGGCCTACAGCTGGAGAGATAGATATTATGGAACATGTTGGCAATAATAACAATACCATTAGTAGTGCATTACATTATCCTGGTAATTCTGCAGGTAATGCTATAGTAGGATCTACACCAGTTGAAAATGCAACTTCTGAGTTTCATAATTATACTGTAGAGTGGACACCTGATAGCATTAAGTTTGTTGTAGATGATCAGTTGGTTCATAATAGTTTTGTGAACAATGCTACAACACCTTTTAATGCTGATTTCTTTTTAATTATGAATGTTGCTATGGGCGGTACACTTGGTGGTACTATCGATGCAGAATTTATAGAAGATACAATGGAGGTTGATTATGTGAGAGTGTATCAATAATAGAAGATTACTTTAAACTTTTAAAGGCTGTTGAAAATATTTTTGACAGCCTTTTTTATTTAATGTTTTAAATGTAATGTATGTTATTCCTTCATCTTAAATTACTCTGACACAAATGAAGTGGTCATTTATTAATGAAATACTAAAATGAAAAATGCCCCTTTTTAAAGGGGCATTTTTTTAAAGTAATTTTTTTTCAATAAGGGTTTTGGTGTTAAAAGATTAGACAATCCCCAAAAGGGCTAAAAAAGCTCCAACAACAACAACTGCTAAAAATGCATGCATTGCAATTACGAGCACGGATAGATAAGTTTCTACTCCGGTTTTAAATGATAAATTGTTCATAACATTACCTACTTTAAAGTTACGTTACTAAAGTTAGTTGAATTAAGCAACAATTCCATATAAAATGTTGTAAAACTCTCAGAATTAGCTGTATAATCCTACTTTTTAGTGGTTTGGGGTTTTTGAAATGTGCATTTCAACCTTGAAAAAGGTATCTTGTCGATATCCGAAATACAACACGCTATAAACTTTCACTACTATTGTAAATATGTCGGTAATGTTATAGTAGCATCTATTTAATTAGATTCAACCAATCTGCAATACCTGCCAAGGGTACTGATAAAAGTATTATCACCAAGCAGGTAACCATTAATTTAAGAATTCCATTGAGTATTTTAACTCCTGAAGTTAGTTCTTGTTCCATAATCATTGTTCTATTGTTCTGTAGTCAATATGGTAGATCTAACCTAAAGTGCTGTTAAATAGGATGGTAAAATCGATTAACGTATAGAAAGTATCTGTGTAAAGTATGTTTTCTATACAATAACTAGTAGTTATGAAAATGGTTTATTAAATAATATAGGGGTAGTTAATTGATAATTATTCAATTATTTAAGGTTAAAATTGCATTTAATTCAGAAATAATACGCTTGGTTGCACCTGCTTTTTCATTGATGTAGTCTGTGTTGATTCGCCCGATTTTTGAACTGTAGTCTTCACTATCAAAGTACTTGTCTACAAGTTCTTGAAAATCAATGTTGTTTTTAATAGAAATGACTCCGCCTAATTGTACCAATTCTTCTGCCTCGGCAAATCCATCATACTGTGGACCTATAATAACCGGTATACCGAATACGGCTGGTTCTAATGTATTGTGTAATCCTGTAACAAAACCGCCACCTACATATGCGATATCTGCATAGCTGTAAATTTTGGTTAAAAGACCAATGGTGTCAATGATTAAGACTTCACAATCTTCTAGACTGCTATGTTCTAAATCTGTATAACGAACTACCTTTTTATTTATAGATTGAATTATTTCTTGAATATGATGTTCTTTAATAGTGTGTGGTGCTATAACAAACTTAATAGGGTGTATGTTGTTATTTATGTAGTCTATGATAATTTTTTCGTCTTCTGTCCACGTGCTTCCAGCAACAAAGCAAAATTGATCTTTCTTAAAACGTTTCATGAAATCTAATTCGTTGTCTCGTTCTACTATTTCACTTACTCTATCAAAACGAGTATCTCCGGCAATGGTTACATTAGTATATCCAACGGAATTTAATAATGATTTTGATTTTTCGTTTTGTACAAAAAAGTGAGAGAAGTTATTTAATGCGCTATGCATAAAACCACCATACCACTTAAAATAAATCTGATTTTCTTTAAATAATGCTGAAATTAAAAATGTTGGCGTATCAGCTTTTTTTAAAGCATTTAAGTAGTTGGGCCATATTTCATATTTAATAAAAATGGCTTTATCGGGATGTGTAGCCGTCAAAAAGGAATTTACTTTGCTCTTTGTATCCATAGGAAGGTAGCAAATCACATCAGCTATTTTGCTATTCTTTTTTACTTCGTATCCTGAAGGGGAAAAAAAAGTAAGTACTATTTTATGTGTAGGATGATGAATTTTTAATTGTTCAATAACAGGCAATCCTTGCTCGTATTCTCCTAAAGATGCTGCATGAATCCAAATAACTTTGTCTTCTTCTGAGATAGATTCATTAATTAAAGAAATTGTTTCTTTTCTCCCATTTACAAACAACGATAGTTTAGGATTCATCAACGCCAATACCTTTAAAATGGCAGATGCACTTATGATAAGAAGATTATAGAGAAAGTTCAAACAGATGCTTTTGGGCTAAATTACGTTTCTTCCATAAATTTAGTGTCGTCTGTTTCGTATTTTTGTATCACTTCATGTAATTACAACAGATGAAAAAGATACAAATGGTAGACCTAGGTGGTCAATACCAAGAAATTAAAGATCAAGTAAATACTTCTATAACTCAAATTTTAGAAACTTCGGCATTTATAAACGGACCAGAGGTTCATGCATTTCAGAAGGAGCTAGAAGATTACCTTCAGGTTAAGCATGTTATACCATGTGCCAATGGTACTGACGCTTTGCAGATTGCAATGATGGGGTTAGGTTTGAAACCTGGCGATGAGGTTATTACAGCAGATTTTACTTTTGCAGCCACAGTTGAGGTCATTGCATTGTTACAGCTGACTCCGGTTTTGGTAGATGTTTATCCAGATACGTTCAATATTGATATAGAAGCTATAGAAAAAGCAATAACACCAAAAACGAAAGCTATAGTTCCCGTTCATCTTTTTGGTCAATGTGCTAATATGGATGCTATACTTGAATTGGCTAAGAAACACGATTTGTTTGTCATTGAAGATAATGCTCAGGCTATTGGAGCAAAATACCTTTCAAAAGATGGTACAAAGCATATGGCTGGTAGTATGGGGCATGTAGGTGCTACTTCATTCTTTCCTTCTAAAAACTTAGGTTGTTATGGTGATGGTGGTGCAATTTTTACTAATGATGATGAATTAGCGCATACTTTGCGTGGTATTGTTAACCATGGTATGTACGAACGTTACCACCATGATGTAGTTGGTGTAAATTCAAGATTAGATTCTATACAGGCTGCCGTTTTAAGAGCAAAACTGCCTAAGTTAGATGGGTATTGCGATGCAAGAAGAAATGCAGCTCGTGCATATTCAAAAGCATTTGAAGGTCAAGAGCATATTATTACTCCGGTAACGGTAAATAATTGCGAGGGCATTTGCGATGTGTGCGATTGTCACGTTTTTCATCAATACACTTTGAGAATTACAAATGGTAAAAGAGATGAACTAGGACAATTTTTAGCAAAAAATGAAGTTCCATTTGGTGTCTATTACCCAATTCCGTTACATAAGCAGAAAGCTTATCTAGATAATCGTTATAAAGAAGAAGATTTTCCTGTAACGAATCAATTGGTGACAGAAGTATTGTCTTTACCGATGCACACAGAATTAGATGAAGAACAGATTAACTATATAACGGAGTTAATTATCGGGTTTGTTAACGGGTAGTGGTGTATTTTTTTAAATTTGAGAACGTTCAAATAGCATTATAAATGAAAGTATTAGTAACAGGTGGATTAGGTTTTATAGGGTCTCATACAGTAGTGGAGCTTCAAAACAAAGGTTTTGAAGTGGTCATAATAGATGATTGCTCTAACTCTGATGAAAATGTACTTGATGGTATTAAAGCTATCACAGGTAAAAAGCCGCTTTATGAAAAGTTAGATTTAAAAGAAAAACATAAGGTTGAAGACTTTTTTCAACGCTATCAAGATGTTGCTGGTGTTATACATTTCGCAGCATCTAAAGCTGTAGGTGAAAGTGTTGAGAAGCCGTTGCTTTATTATGAGAACAATATTGGTACGCTAGTTTATATATTAAAGGAACTATGTAAAAAGAATAAGGCTAGTTTTATATTTAGCTCGTCTTGTACGGTTTATGGACAGGCAGATAAAATGCCTATTACAGAAGATGCACCTGTTAAAGTTGCAGAATCGCCATATGGCAATACCAAGCAAATGGGTGAAGAGATAATTGCAGATACTTGTAAAGTAACGCCTGGTTTAAATGCAATTGCATTACGTTATTTCAACCCGATGGGAGCACACCCAAGTGGAGAGATTGGTGAGTTGCCAATAGGTGTTCCGCAAAACTTGGTGCCATTTATTACGCAAACTGGTATTGGATTAAGGGATCAGTTATCTGTTTTTGGTGATGATTATCCTACGCCAGATGGTACATGTATAAGAGATTATATTTATGTAGTAGATTTGGCTAAAGCCCATGTGGTTGCCTTAGAGCGTTTGCTGAACGGGAAAAATGAATCTAATTTTGAGGTTTTTAATGTAGGTACCGGTACTGGTAGCTCTGTACTAGAGGCTATAAAAAGTTTTGAAAAAGTATCTGGTCGAAAATTGAATTATAAAATAGTTGATAGAAGACCTGGTGATATCACTAGTGCTTACGCAGATACAACAAAGGCAAATAAAGTATTAGGCTGGAAAGCTGAATATACTTTAGAAGAAGCCATGAATTACGCGTGGATCTGGGAACAGAAAATACGTGACTGATTTTTTCGGGTTTTACAATATAAATAAGGGGAAATATGGCTATATTTCCCCTTATTTAATTTAAAGACCACCTCTTATGAAAAAATCATTATTCCTTTTAGTTTTACTGGTATTTACAGGCGCAACTGCCCAAGACACTTATCTTCAGTGCGGTAAAATTGTAGATGTTGAATCGGGTAAAATAATGTCGGAGAAAACGATTGTTATTTCAGAAAATAAGATTAAGGAAATTAAGAATGGCTTTATAGTAGGTAGTGATACTGATCAAGTAATAGATTTAAAATCTAAGACTGTATTGCCTGGTTTTATAGATATGCATGTTCATATTGAAAGCGAATCTAGTCCGTCAAGATATTTAGAGGCTTTTACCATGAATGAAGCTGATGTTGCTTTTGAATCTACAGTTTATGCTAAAAGAACATTAATGGCTGGCTTTACAACGGTACGTGATTTAGGAGGATCAGGAGTGAATATAGCCTTAAAGAAAGCTATTAATAAAGGAACGGTTGTTGGTCCTAGAATTTTTACTGCCGGTAAGGCACTTGCTTCTACTGGTGGTCATGCCGATCCTACTAATGGAAGAAGCAATGAGTTAATGGGTGATCCAGGACCAAAAGAAGGTGTTGTTAATTCTCCTGAGGATGGTAGAAAGGCCGTTCGTCAACGTTATAAAGATGGAGCGGATGTTATTAAGATAACAGCTACTGGCGGAGTGTTAAGTGTAGCTAAAAGTGGTCAAAACCCTCAGTTTACTATTGAAGAAATAAAGGCGATTACAGAAACGGCTAATGATTATGGTATGCTAACCGCAGCTCATGCACATGGTGATGAAGGTATGCAAAGAGCAATTTTAGGAGGAATAAAGACTATTGAACATGGTACATTAATGTCTGAAGAAACAATGGACTTAATGATAAAACACAAAACGTTTATGGTACCCACTATATCTGCAGGTCAAGAAGCAGCTAGATTGGCGAAAATACCTAACTACTTACCACCAGTCGTAGCTAAAAAAGCTTTGGAGATCGGACCTAAATTAAATGCAACTTTTGCAAAGGCGTACAAAAAAGGTGTGAGTATTGCTTTTGGTACAGACTCTGGGGTATCTCCTCATGGAGATAATGCGAAGGAGTTTGTATATATGCACAAAGCAGGTATGCCTATTATAGAGGCTTTGCGTTCGGCTACAATTACCAATGCGATGCTTTTAGGTGAAAAGGAATTAGGTCAAATTAAAGAAGGCTACATAGCTGATATTGTTGCTGTAAATGAAAATCCTTTAGATAATGTAGAAACATTAACAGATGTAATTTTTGTTATGAAAGAGGGTATAGTGTATAAGCAATAGTATCTCAAATTACTTTCTGTTTGATGGAGTAAAGAATGTAAATGTTACATGAAGTTAAATGTTGATAATAGTGAGCAGTTAATGCAGGTTGCTATTGGTGATTCTCTTTTTGATAAATTGAAGCATCAGGTGGACAAGGATTTTGTTCTTGCCAATATTCCCATGCAAATACCTGAAACAATAGGTCATTCTGAATTTATAACGCTTATTCGTGAGAAGGTATACTATTTAATGATGGAGCATTTTGCTGAATATCTTAACTTAATGTATATTATAGATATTCCAGAAAGTGCATTTCATAATATTAAAATCACCGATACTGTTGATGTAGCAGATCAGGTTACATTATTGATTTTAAAGCGGGAGTATAAAAAGGTGTGGTATCGCAATCGATATTAATAATGTTCTTTTATACTTTTATGTATACTCCTCTTTTATCCATAATATAACCAACAAGCCAGCAGGTAAACATAATCCATAAGGCAAACAACAGTGATCCAAAATAATCACCAGCTGTTGCAATGAAAATGTTGTCTGCAATCCAATTATAAGCGTTTGTGCCTTTCATAGATAACTCTGCTAAACTGATAATGAATAGTTCTGATAATAAGTAAATGAATAGCGTGTTTCTGCCAAATACTTCAAAGAAATAAGTCCATTTACCCGGTTTAGACATATCTAATAGATAAACTAATACAGCTATAACAAATATGTCAATTCCACTAGTTAATAAAACAAACGAACTAGACCATAGTTTTTTGTTAAATGGGAAGATTAAATCCCAAGCAAATCCTGCTATAACAAGAATACCTGCAGCCATAATAAGTTTTGCAATGGTTTCAAAATTCTGCCCATTCTTTTGAATGAATTTACCTGTAAAATAGCCTGCAATTACATTTACAATTGAAGGTAATGTACTTAGTAGTCCTTCAGGATCAAAAGCAACGCCACCATTACCATGGTACATATGGTTTGCGCCAATAAGAAATTTGTCAAGTTTTAATACAGCATTGCCTGTTAAGGTTAAGTCGCCGAATACCAATAATATAATATGATACCCTATTAAAGCCAAAGCGCTAAAAATTAGAACAGATTTTGTTTTAAAATAATGAAGTAGAATAGACGCAAATAAATAGCATAATGCAATTCGCTGTAATACTCCGAAAATTCGGGTTTCGGCAATAGGTTTTAAGCCACCATCTTCAAAAAATGGAAACCAATACATTAAAAAACCTAGTAAAAAAATGATAGAAAAGCGTTTAAATATCTTTTTTAAAAACGCACCACTACCTTCAGCTTCGTATTTTTTCATACTAAAACTCATGGCATTACCAACAACGAACAAAAAAGTGGGGAAGACTAAATCGGTAAGTGTAAATCCGTTCCAGACGGCATGTTTCAGAATTCCAAAACTGGTATCTCCATTTCCGGGGGAGTTAACAATAATCATCAGGGCAACATCCATTCCCCTAAAGACATCTAGAGAAAGATATCGATTTTTAAGTTTACTCATTGTGGTTGGTTTGGTATAATGAAAGGTAGTGAATTTTAGAAATAAACACGTACAAACGGCATTAGTGCATTGCCATAAATACTTTTGTTATCATCGTATAGTAAATCGTACCGAAGACCAACTGTTACATTTCTTGTACTATAACCGGCACCTATAAAGAATGCAGGTAACCAATAATTGTCTTCTACTTCAATTGTTTGGGTGGCAATTGTTCTATTAATTCTTAATTGTTCAAATTCGGCTGACATTTGAATTTGTGGTATGGGGTTGAAAAGAGAAAGAATACTACCGCCATAAGCCAAAAATTTGTCGTCATCAAACTTCGCATAATTGAAGCTTAAACTTGCACCAGATGCAAATTGTTCATTGAATTGATAAATAGCACTTGGCGAAATTGAACCATTGAAGCCATTATTTGTGAATCCTAAGCCAATACTTCCACCAAATCTTACGTTATCCAAAAAAGCAGAAGTATTATTTGAAGATTGAGCAAGTGAGAAAGTGATATTAAATGTTGCTAACCCTATTAAAAATATTTTTTTTAAGCTCATATGGTAATTTTGTTTTAAAGTTTCATTTTTTTCAATAATACATGGCATTCTATCGTTAGATATTGTAAATGTTGTATTTTTGTTAGAAATTTATTCTAAAGATACAGAAAGTAATTCATGGATAAATATTCCTTTTTGAATACCGCTCATACCTCTTTTTTTTCAGAGATATACGATAAGTATTTAGTGAATCCGGATAGTGTAGAGCCAAGTTGGAGAGCCTTTTTTCAAGGGTTTGACTTTGGTGTAGAAAGTTCATTAGATGAACTTGAATTTGATGAAAATCGAACTACAGTTTTAGTAAATGGCAATAAAAGTGAAATGCCAGAATCTCTTCAAAAAGAGTTTCAGGTAATTCGTTTAATTGACGGTTATAGAAGCAGAGGTCACTTATTTACGAAAACTAACCCGGTACGTGAGCGAAGACATTATGAGCCTACATTAGAGATTGAAAATTTCGGACTTTCAACGTCTGATCTTGAAACAGTGTTTAATGCTGGTGATATAATTGGTATAGGTCCAAATTCTTTAAAAGAGATTGTTAGACATTTACAAAGTATTTATTGCGATGCTATTGGTGTTGAGTATATGTATATACGAAAGCCAGAGCGTGTAAAATGGATACAAGATTGGATTAATGTCAATGATAATCATCCGAATTTTGAGGCTGATAGAAAAAAACACATTCTTAAGAAGTTAAATCATGCTATTTCTTTTGAAACCTTTCTACATACTAAATATGTAGGGCAAAAAAGGTTTTCATTAGAGGGTAACGAATCTTTGATACCTGCCTTAGATGTAATTGTTGAGCGCGCTGCAGAAATGGGTGTTAAGCAATTTGTTATGGGTATGGCTCACCGTGGTAGATTAAATGTGCTGACCAATATTTTTGGTAAGTCTGCAAAAGATATCTTCAGTGAGTTCGATGGTAAAGATTATGAGCAAGAGATTTTTGACGGTGACGTTAAATATCACTTAGGCTGGACTTCTGACAGAAAGTCTGATAATGGTAATAAAATCAAAATGAACATTGCCCCAAACCCTTCTCACTTAGAGACCGTTGGTGCAGTGGTGGAAGGTATAGCTAGGGCTAAACAAGATGCTCATTACCAAGACGATTTTTCTAAAGTTTTGCCTATTGTAGTGCATGGTGATGCTGCTATCGCTGGTCAAGGTCTTATATATGAGCTTGTTCAAATGGCTGGTTTAGACGGTTATAAAACTGGTGGTACTATTCATATAGTGGTAAACAACCAAATAGGTTTTACAACTAATTACTTAGATGCTAGAACATCTACCTATTGTACAGATGTTGCTAAGGTAACATTGAGTCCAGTGCTACATGTTAATGCTGATGATGCAGAAGCGGTAGTTCATGCATCTCTTTTTGCATTGGAATATAGAATGCGATTTGAAAGTGATGTATTTATAGATTTACTTGGGTATAGAAAGTATGGGCATAATGAAGGTGATGAGCCACGTTTTACGCAACCAAAATTATATAAAGCGATTTCAAAGCATAAGAATCCTAGAGATATTTATGCAGAGAAGTTGATGCAAGAGGGTGTTATTGATAATACCTATGTTGCTCAATTAGAAAAACAATACAAGGACTCTTTAGAGGAGAAATTGGAAGACTCGCGAAAAGAAGACAAAACTGTAATTACACCGTTCATGGCAGATGAATGGAAAGGTTTTGAGAATGTTCGTGAATGGGAAATGATGGATCCTATAAAGACCACATTTGCTAAAACAAAACTTGATAAAATTGCCAAAGTAATTACAGCTTTACCAACAAATAAGAAGTTTTTACGTAAGGTTGAGAAACTGGTTAAGGACCGCTACAATATGTATTTTGAAGCGGATAAACTTGACTGGGCAATGGGAGAACTTTTGGCTTATGGTAGTTTATTAGAAGAAGGTTTCGCGGTTCGTATGTCTGGACAAGATGTAGAGCGTGGTACTTTTTCTCACCGTCATGCGGTTATGAAAGTGGAAGCAAGTGAGGAAGAGGTTATTTTGCTAAATCAGTTATCTGAAAAGCAGGCTAAATTTCAGATTTATAATTCACTTTTATCAGAATATGGTGTGGTAGGTTTTGATTATGGTTATGCCATGGCAAGCCCTAATACATTAACTATTTGGGAAGCGCAATTTGGAGATTTCAGTAATGGAGCCCAAATTATGATCGACCAATATATTTCTGCTGCTGAGGATAAGTGGAAACTTCAAAACGGACTGGTAATGTTATTGCCACACGGCTATGAAGGTCAGGGTGCTGAGCACTCTTCTGCTAGAATGGAGCGTTACTTGCAATTGTGTGCGAAAGATAATATGTATATAGCAGATGTAACTACACCTGCACAAATGTTCCATATTCTTCGTAGACAAATGAAAGCTAATTTTAGAAAACCGCTTATCATTTTTACTCCTAAGAGTTTATTGAGGCATCCTAAAGCTGTATCTAAAATATCAGATTTAACTAATGGAGGTTTTCAAGAGGTAATAGATGATGAAGCTGCAGATCCTAAAAAAGTTAAGAGCTTAGTATTCTGTACAGGTAAATTCTATTATGATCTTTTGGCAGTGAAAGAAGAAAATAAAAGGGAAGATGTAGCTTTGGTAAGAGTGGAGCAATTGTTTCCTGTGCCAGAGAAGAAAATGAAGGACGCAATTGCGAAATATAAAAATGCAGATGATATTGTATGGGCACAAGAAGAACCAAGAAATATGGGTGCTTGGAGTCATATGTTGATGCATTTTAGTGAGATTCAGAAATTCAGGATTGCATCTAGGCGTTTTTATGCCGCACCTGCAGCTGGTAGTTCTGTTCGTTCTAAAGCACGTCATCAGCAAGTTATAGATTACGTTTTTGACAAGACAAAGGACAATATGTCCAAACCTAAAAAATAATATAACATATCAAATTATAGAAAGAATGATTCTAGAAATGAAAGTCCCTTCGCCGGGAGAGTCTATCACAGAGGTGGAAATTGCGGAATGGTTAGTTGAAGATGGGGATTATGTAGAAAAAGATCAGGCAATTGCCGAAGTAGATTCAGATAAAGCTACTTTAGAATTGCCAGCAGAAGTTAGTGGTGTAATTACATTAAAAGCAGAAGAAGGTGATGCCGTAGCGGTAGGTGCTGTTGTTTGTTTAATTGATACTAGTGCTGCAAAACCAGATGGTGCTACAGAAGCATCTAGTGCTCCAAAAGAAGAGAAAAAAGAAGCGCCTAAGACAGAGAAAGCTCCTCAGCCTGCTAAAGCAAAAGAAACTTATGCATCTGGTGTTCCTTCGCCAGCGGCAAAGAAAATACTTAATGAAAAAGGAGTAGATAGTAAATCTGTTTCTGGTTCTGGTCGTGATGGTAGAATTACTAAAGAAGATGCAGTTAGTGCTGTGCCTTCTATGGGGTCACCAACTGGTGGTAACCGTGGTGAGTCTCGTTCTAAATTATCAATGTTACGTAGAAAGGTAGCTGAAAGATTGGTTGCTGCAAAGAACGAAACTGCAATGTTGACTACTTTTAATGAAGTAGATATGAGTGCTGTTTTTGAACTTAGAAATAAGTACAAAGAGGACTTTAAAAGTAAGCACGGTGTTGGACTTGGATTTATGTCCTTTTTTACAAAGGCTGTTGTTAGAGCATTAGAAATGTACCCTGCTGTTAATTCTATGATTGACGGTAAAGAAATGGTTTCTTATGATTTTTGTGATATTAGTATCGCGGTTTCTGGACCAAAAGGATTAATGGTGCCAGTTATTCGTAACGCTGAAAACTTAACATTTAGAGGTGTTGAAGCTGAGGTAAAAAGATTAGCTATAAGAGCACGTGAAGGTGAAATTACTGTTGATGAAATGACAGGTGGTACATTTACTATTACTAATGGTGGTGTATTCGGATCTATGTTGTCTACACCAATTATCAATCCACCACAGAGTGCAATTCTAGGAATGCATAATATTGTTGAAAGACCAATTGCTCGTGATGGAGCTATTGCAATTGCACCTATAATGTATGTTGCAGTTTCTTATGATCACAGAATTATTGATGGTAAAGAATCTGTAGGTTTCCTAGTAGCTATAAAAGAAGCTTTAGAAAATCCTGAAGAGTTGTTGATGGACAATAATGTAAAGAAAGCTTTAGAAATGTAAATTTTCTAATTTTTGATATATGTAAAAAGCGTTGGGTAATCTCAGCGCTTTTTCTTTTTTAAATAGATACACTTTTTATTGTAATCTATAATTGCCTTCGATTTTTTAAGAATATCAGCTCCTAATATTCCGTCTACCGGTTCTGCATGGTGGGCAGTTAAAGCTTCATTAACATGTTTTAAGTCGAATAATACAATCTCTAATTTTTTATACCGCCAAGAGTTTAATGTAATCGTGTTCTTTTTAGAGACCAAGGTCTCCATATTGGTAGCACCTGCACCCGCAGCTTTAATTATAGATTCTTCAGAAATTAGTTTAAAATGGTCAATGCGGTCCATACCAATACAGGTGTTAGAGGCTCCGGTGTCCAGAATAAATCTTCCAGGTACAGAATTTATCTCTGCATATATTTCAAAATGGTCGGTAGCAGTCAAAACTAAAGGTATGCGCACGTAATCTTTATCCTTCAAAAATTTTTTGAGGGTACTCATAATTCATTTTTTTCAAAGATAAGCCTATTTTTGCGGCATGATAATAACCGATACGCATACACATTTATATAGCGAAGCTTTCGATGATGATAGAAAAGAAGCAATACAAAAAGCCATTGATTTAGGAGTAGAACGTTTTTTTATTCCTGCTATAGATTCTACCTATACAGAAGGTATGTTAGCTTTGGAAAAAGAATTTCCGGGTCATATGTTCTTAATGACAGGCTTACATCCCACGCATGTGAAAGAAAATTTTGAGGACGAGCTGGCTCATGTTGAAGAAATGTTGGATAAGCATACCTATTATGCTATTGGGGAAATAGGAATTGATCTGTATTGGGAAAAGAAGTATTTAAAAGAACAGCAAATTGCTTTTAGAAAGCAAATACAAATAGCTAAGAAGCATAAATTGCCTATCGTTATTCATTGTCGGGAAGCTTTTGATGAGGTTTTTGAAATACTAGAGGAGGAGAAAGGTGATGATTTAAGAGGAATTTTTCATTGCTTTACTGGTACATATGAGCAGGCAGAAAAAGCAATTTCATATAATATGAAGTTAGGTATTGGTGGTGTAGTGACTTTTAAAAATGGTAAAATAGATACTTTTTTAAAAAATATTGATCTTAAGCATATTGTATTAGAAACCGATTCGCCATATTTGGCGCCTACACCTTATAGAGGTAAAAGAAATGAGAGTGCTTATATAGTAAATGTGCTTGAGAAGCTGGCAGACATTCATGGTGTACCCAATGAACAAATAGCTTTAGAGACTACGAAGAACTCTAAAGAAGTTTTCGGAATTTAATAATCAACTAAAATTTAGAGGTTTGGGTATAGAGAAAAGAAATATTTTATTGATTTACACGGGTGGTACTATAGGTATGATGAAAGATTATACATCAGGAGCACTTAAGGCCTTTGATTTTTCACAATTATTGAAGAATATACCAGAGCTAAATCAATTAGATTGTACTATATCTAGTTTTTCTTTTGAGCACCCTATAGATTCATCTAATATGAATCCGACGCATTGGGTGGCGATATCTGATATTATCACAGAGAAATATAATGAGTATGATGGTTTTGTAGTGTTGCATGGCAGTGATACTATGAGTTATACCGCTTCTGCATTAAGTTTTTTACTAGAAAACCTTACAAAACCGGTAATTTTGACTGGTTCTCAATTGCCAATTGGTGACTTGAGAACAGATGCCAAAGAAAATTTAATAACTGCTATACAAATTGCTGCTTTGTATAAAAAAGGTAAGCCGGTTGTACAAGAAGTGGGGCTCTATTTTGAATATAAATTGTATCGTGGTAATAGAACTACAAAGATAAATGCAGAGCAATTTCAGGCTTTTGCTTCATTAAATTACCCTCATTTAATAGAATCAGGAGTGCATTTGACCGTTTTTAATGAATATTTATTGCCTCAAAAAAGAAAATTAACGTTAAAATCTCATAGAAGTATGGATGATAATGTGGCTATTTTGAAAATATTTCCAGGAATTAACAAAAATGTTATAGATGCAATTTTGCAAGCTGAAAATTTAAAAGCCTTGGTTTTGGAGACGTATGGTTCTGGAAATGCGCCGATGGAAGAATGGTTTTTAGAGAAATTAAATAATGCAATAAATAAAGGTATACATATTATTAATGTTACACAGTGTTCTGGTGGCGCCGTTATGATGGGGCACTATGAAACAAGTTCTAGGCTTAAAAAAATGCAAGTAATTAATGGTAAGGATATTACAACTGAGGCTGCTATTACAAAGGCAATGTACTTGTTAGGTAGTGGTGTCTCTCATGAGTTGTTTAAAACCGTTTTTGAGACTTCTTTACGAGGAGAGATGGTTTAAATTTAACAGTGGTTTAATTTTTTAAACTAATATTTTTTTTGTTATTTGCCCACCCTTAAAAAAGGTATCTTAGAGAGGTGGCCGAGTGGTCGAAGGCGCACGCCTGGAAAGTGTGTATACCCCAAAAGGGTATCGAGGGTTCGAATCCCTTCCTCTCTGCAAGTAAGTTTTACTTTTTTTATATTGTTTTTTTTTTATCTTTAACCCTATTAACTAACTAATTTAAGTTCAGAAAAATGAAAAAATTATTCCCAAGCCTAGCAGTCGCTGGGGCATTTGTAGCAGGTACAAATATTGTAAGTGCAAAAGTAGCAGCAGTAGCTTTGCTAGTTCAAGAAGGAGCTCCGGAAGCGGAAAGAGGATTTACTCAACTATTAAAAGAGATGTTCATTACTGGTGGTGCCGGTTTCATGGGTATCGTACTTTTATGTTTGATCCTTGGTTTGGCAGTTGCTATTGAAAGAATTATTTATTTGAACATGGCTAGTACAAATTCTGCCAAGTTGAAACAACAAGTTGAAGACGCATTGGCATCTGGTGGTGTTGAAGCTGCTAAAGAGGTTTGTAGAAATACAAAAGGACCTGTTGCTTCTATCTACTATCAAGGTTTAGATAGAGCTGGTGAGAGCATCGAGTCTGCTGAAAAAGCTGTTGTTGCTTATGGTGGTGTTCAAATGGGTCAATTAGAGAAAAACGTTTCTTGGTTGTCTTTATTTATCGCTATTGCTCCAATGCTTGGTTTCATGGGTACGGTAATCGGTATGATTGCAGCCTTCCAAAAGATTGCTGCTGTTGGTAACTTAAGTGCATCTCTTATTGCAGGTGATATCCAGGTTGCATTATTAACAACGGTATTTGGTCTTATTACGGCTATTATCCTTCAAATTTTCTATAATTACATTATCGCTAAAATTGATAGCATCGTTAATGATATGGAAGACTCTTCGATTACTTTAATCGATATGTTGGTAGATCACAAAAAATAAGTATCACTTTTAATACCTAAAAATTATGCAAAAAATTATTAAAATAGCATTAATTGCTATAGGTGTATTAAGTGCTATACTATGGTATTTATTACCAAGTTCAGATATGCCGGCAGCTGAGGCTGCTTCAAGTGGAGCTTTGAACACAATGTTTATTATTACTTATCTTTTATTAGGGATAGCTGTTGTAGTAAGTTTAGTGTTTACTCTAAAAAACTTATTTGCAAACCCACAAGGTCTTAAAAAGACATTGTTCGTAGTAGGTGGTTTTTTATTAGTAGTTGGGATTTCTTATGTTTTAGCAAGTGGAACGGATGTTGATCCAGAATTCGCAGCTATGACAGATGAAAGTACAGTGAAGAATATTGGAATGGGATTGAATGTATTTTTTATCCTTACAATAATCGCAATACTTTCTTTAGTAGTACCAGCTGTTAAAAATATGTTTAGTAAATAATAAAATAAAAAACTATGGCTAGAAGAGCAGGAGCACCAGAAGTTAGTGCGGGTTCAATGGCGGACATAGCTTTCCTTTTACTTATCTTTTTCTTAGTAACTACTACTATTGAAACTGATGCTGGATTGGATCGTATGTTACCACCAATGGAGCCACCTACGGAAGCACCACCAATTATTAAGCAAAAGAACATTTTTACGGTTAATATTAACCGAAATGGTCAATTGTTGGTGGAAGATGAGATTCTTTCAATAGATAAATTGCGTGAAAGAGCAATGGCGTTTTTAGATAACGGTGGAGCACCATCAGGAAGTCCTGATTATTGTAGCTACTGTAAAGGAAAGCGTAATGCTGAATCTTCGGATAATCCGATGAAAGCAATTATCTCTTTAAAGAATGATCGTGAAACAAAGTATAGTACATACATAACAGTTCAAAACGAATTGGTAGGTGCATACAACGATCTTAGAAATAGAGAAGCTAAGCGTTTATTTGGTAAAGATTATGTTGCTATGGAGGCTGAGTATTTGAATCCTGAAACTGAAGATTCTGTTAAAGAAGAATTGAAAGAAAAGGTACAAAGAATACAAGGTTTGTTTCCACAGAAATTATCTGAAGCTGAAACTTCAAGCGAATAATTAATAAATTAAAAGTAACACTATGTCAAAATTTGCAAAGAAAAAAGATGGAGAGGTACCAGCGGTATCAACAGCTTCCCTTCCTGACATTGTATTTATGCTTTTGTTTTTCTTTATGACGGTAACCGTTATGAAGGATAGTTCCTTGAAAGTTGAAAACGTACTTCCGAATGCTAGTGAAGTAAAGAAATTGGAGAAGAAAGATCGTGTAATCTATATTTATGTTGGTAAGCCAACTAGAGAATATGAGAAGACTTTTGGTACAGAACCAAAAATTCAATTAAACGACAAATTCGCTAGTCCTTCTGAAGTTGGTGATTATATTTTGATGGAAAGAGCTAAAAAACCTCAAGAAATTCAAAATGTATTGACCACGGCACTTAAGGTTGATAAGAACGCTAGTATGGGATTGATATCCGATATTAAACAAGAGTTAAGAAAAGTAAACGCTTTAAAGGTAAATTATACTACCTATGAAGGTGATGCTTTCAATAATCTACAATAGTTAGTTAAGTAGAATATTACATTTTCAAAACGCTTCAAATTTATTTGAAGCGTTTTTTATTTCATTAACTTTACTTCATGCGTTTTGCCATTTTATTTTTATTAGTAGTTCTGCAATCTAATGCTCAAGTAGTATCAGATAGTATAGAAAGTTCACATTATTTCGAGGATCAGTTTTATGTTGGTCTATCGTATAACTTTATATTGAACCATCCAGAGGGTTCTAATCAACGTAACCTCTCTTATGGTCTACAAGCAGGTGTAATAAAAGATATTCCTTTAAATAGGGTAGGAACAAAGGCTATAGGCGTTGGGGCGGGCTTAGC
Source organism: Maribacter aquivivus (assembly GCF_900142175.1). NCBI lineage: Bacteria > Pseudomonadati > Bacteroidota > Flavobacteriia > Flavobacteriales > Flavobacteriaceae > Maribacter > Maribacter aquivivus. Next base: position 1,525,228 of record NZ_FQZX01000001.1, read on the forward strand.
TTTGAATAGTTATTATTCAAACCTAGTTGCCGATATTTCTGGAGATGATATTTCTTATAGTATAAATGATGATATTACTAGAAGTAAGTTAGAGACACATTTAGTAGAGTTTCCTTTAGAGTTTAGATGGCGAAATTCTACTGCAGAAGATTATAAATTCTGGCGTGTATATGGAGGTATTAAGGCTGCTTATGTTTTAGGAGCAAGGTCAAAATATGATTTAGGTGACATTAGTGAGGGGTTCAATAATACAGACTTAACTAAATTTCAGTACGGGCTTACCTTAAGTTTTGGCTATAATACCTTTAATCTACATGCTTATTATGCATTAACTGAGCTTTTTGATGGTAATGCATCTGTCAATGGTGAGGTATTACAATATAGACCATTACGTATAGGTCTTATTTTCTACATACTATAACCAGAATCTTACGGTCAGTAACTGAGATAATAGTCCTATAAAAAGACCGATTACAACTTCTATATCGGTATGTGCTTTTAAATATAGTCTTGCGGTAATAATGCTTCCAGTACATATGATGAGTAAACTGATTGCAATTATAAGATTGATTTCAAAATGAATGCTTAAATTAATGAGATACATTAATAGACCACTTATGCCAACGGTATGTAGGCTGGTTTTAAAATTAAATAGTAATAATAGTATACAGGCTATAGTAGCGCCTAATAGCCCAGTAAAGTAAAAATAAAGCTCACTTACGTAATTGTTTGGAATAACCTTATAAAGGATTAAAAGGAGTATTGACGCGTGAATATAAAGAGGGTATTTTCTTTCTTGAATAGAGTCTAAGGTAATGGAATGTACTAAACCCAAATTCTTCAATATTAAAAAGGTTATTATCGGGATAATAACGGTTAATATAAAAATGGGTAATATGCTAGCACTTTGGATTTCTAATGGGGTAAATTTAGGGGTGATTAGAAAATAAGCAACAGTACCACCTATAGGAATAAATAGTGGGTGAAATAAGTAGGAGATAAGATTGGAAAAAATCTTCATTAAATTTCTTTTCTCATACGTGCAACAGGTATACTTAACTGCTCTCTGTATTTGGCTACTGTTCTTCTGGCAATAGGATATCCTTTTTCCTTTAAAATGGCAGCGAGTTTGTCATCTGTTAATGGCTTTTTCTTGGTTTCGTTCTGAATAACTGTTTCTAGAATTTTCTTTATTTCTTTTGTAGAAACATCTTCTCCTTGTTCATTCTTCATTGACTCAGAGAAATATTCTTTTATCAACTTGGTGCCATAAGGGGTGTCAACATATTTGCTATTTGCAACCCTAGACACTGTTGAAACATCCATTCCTATTTCATCTGCAATATCTTTTAGAATCATAGGTCTCAAATTACGCTCATCTCCTGTTAGGAAATATTCTTTTTGATATTGCATAATTGAGTTCATCGTAATAAACAGCGTTTGTTGGCGCTGTCTAATAGCATCTATAAACCATTTAGCGGCATCTAACTTCTGCTTAATGAACATTACTGTATCTTTTTGAGACTTAGACTTATCTTTAGCTTCTTTATAGCCCTTTAGCATATTACTATACTCTCTAGATACGTGTAGCTCTGGTGCATTTCTACCATTTAGTGTCAGCTCCAATTCACCTTCGGTAATTCTAATGGCAAAATCAGGTACTACATGCTCTACAATTCTATTGTTTCCAGAATACGAACCGCCTGGTTTTGGGTTTAGTTTTTCAATTTCTCCAATAGCAGCTTTTAACTCGTCTTCGGTAATGTTATGTTTCTGAATTAACTTTTGATAGTGCTTCTTAGTAAAGTGTTCAAAAGACTTCTTCAGAATCGCTGTTGCAAGCTCAATTCTCGGTGTTATTTCTTTGCGCTCTAGTTGTATTATTAAACATTCTTCTAAAGATCTAGCGCCAACTCCAGGTGGATCCAACTCTTGAACTATAGAAAGTATTTTTGTAATGGTTTTTTCATCTGTATAGATGTTTTGGGTAAAAGCCAAATCATCCATAATATCGGCGATGGGTCTACGTATGTATCCACTTTCATCTACACTGCCAACTAGAAACTCGGCAATATTCCACTCGTCATCTGTAAGATAAACGGTGTTTAGTTGATTTAATAAATGCTGATTGAATGAAATACCGGCAGCATAAGGCACACTTTTTTCTTCATCATCAGAGCTATAATTATTCGCTTTGGTACGATAATCAGGAATTTCATCATCACTTAAGTAATCATCGATATTGATGTCTTCAGTGTTAATAGTTTCATTATCTACTGCATCATCGTAAACTTCATCATACTCATCATTAGTGTTTTCTAAGTCTTCTTTACCGGTTTCTAAGGCCGGATTCTCCTCTAATTCTTGATTGAGACGTTGTTCAAATGCCTGCGTAGGCAATTGAATCAGCTTCATCAATTGAATTTGCTGTGGAGATAACTTTTGAGATAATTTAAATGATAGATGTTGTTTTAGCATTACTTTATTCTAGTACTGGTAAAAGTAACTAAATCCGCTTAGAATTCGGCATTCTGTGGTGTTCTTGGAAAAGGAATTACATCTCTAATATTACCCATGCCAGTTGCGAAAAGAACTAATCGTTCAAAACCAAGACCAAAACCACTATGTTCTGCAGTTCCGAATTTTCTTAAATCTAGGTACCACCATAATTCTTTCTCGTCGATACCCAATTCTTTGATTTTTTCTTTCAAGACATCTAAGCGCTCTTCTCTTTGCGAACCACCAACGATTTCACCAATGCCTGGAAATAAAATATCCATAGCTCTAACGGTTTTTCCGTCCTCATTCAATCGCATGTAAAAAGCTTTAATTTTTGCTGGGTAATCAAATAATATTACAGGACATTTAAAATGCTTTTCAACTAAGTAGCGCTCATGCTCACTTTGTAGATCGGTACCCCATTCCTCAATAGGGTAAGTGAATTGTTTCTTTTTATTAGGCTTACAGTTTTTAAGAATATCTATAGCTTCAGTATAGCTTACTCTTTTAAAGTTGTTATCTGCTACGAACTTTAATTTTTCAATTAAAGGCATATCGCTGCGTTGCGCTTGCGGCTTGCTTTTTTCTTCGTCTATTAACCTCTTCTCTAAAAACTCTAAATCTTCTTGACAATGTGTCAATGTATAAGAAATAACGTTTTTAATAAAGTCCTCTGCAAGGTCCATATTGGCATCTAAATCGAAGAATGCCATTTCTGGTTCAATCATCCAAAATTCAGCTAAATGTCTAGATGTATTTGAGTTTTCGGCTCTAAATGTAGGTCCGAATGTATAAACTTTACCTAGTGCCATGGCATATGCCTCAGCTTCTAATTGACCAGATACTGTTAAATTGGTTTCTTTTCCGAAGAAGTCTTCTTTATAATTTACATCTCCATCTTCTGTAAGTGGAGGATTTTTTTCATCTAATGTTGTTACACGAAACATTTCTCCTGCACCTTCGGCATCTGATCCTGTAATAATAGGAGCGTGGAAGTAGTTGAAACCGTTTTCTCTAAAATAGTTGTGAATGGCAAAAGATAAGGTAGACCTAACACGCATAATTGCTGCAAAAGTGTTAGTTCTAATTCTTAAATGTGCCTTTTCTCTCAAGAATTCTAAAGAGTGTTTTTTTGGTTGAATAGGATATTCTTCTGGATCCGCAATACCTAACACTTCCAAAGCGCTTACTTGAATTTCTACAGATTGACCGCGACCCTGACTTTCAACAAGTGTACCTGTAATTTTTAATGCAGCACCAGTATTTACTTTCTTTAATAATTCTTCGTCAAAATTCTCAAAATCAACTACACATTGAATAGTACCTAATGTAGATCCATCGTTCAATGCTATGAATCTATTACTTCTAAAGGTTCGTACCCATCCTTTTATTGTTACTTCTTGTAGTAAGTTTTTACTTGCTAGTAATTCTTTTATTGTAGCTAAACGCATGATATTGAATTGAAAATTAAAGTCCCAAAGATAGGATTTTGTTAAAAAATAGAGGGTTTAAAAAGCGATATAAACAGTAGTTAAATAATATTATTGGTTATTATTTTCATCTTGTGGTAAAATATCTATTTGCGGTTCTTTAAGTGTTTGCTTGTTCGCGATACTTTTTTCTAATGATAATAGTAAAGAAGGCAACAGAATTAAATTAGCCAACATTGCAAGTAATAGTGTTGCAGAAACTAGTGAACCTAGTGCTACCGTGCCACCGAAATTAGATATTACAAAGACGGAGAAGCCAAAGAATAATACTATAGAGGTGTAGAACATACTTACGCCGGTTTCTCTTAATGCATTATATACAGATTTTTCTATTCGCCAGTTATTTGCGGTGAGTTCTTGCCTATATTTTGCGAGAAAGTGTATGGTGTCATCGACCGAAATACCAAATGCAATACTGAATACTAATATGGTAGATGGTTTTATTGGTACACCCACAAAGCCCATAATGCCGGCAGTTATGACTAATGGCAATAAGTTAGGTATCAATGAAATGACAATCATTCTGAACGACCTAAATAAATAGGCCATGAAAAGTGCAATAAGCCCAATTGCCAAGGCAAGAGACATAATTAGGTTTTTAACAAGATACTTTGTTCCTTTTAAGAAAAGTAATGCGCTACCGGTCATGTAAACGTTATAACGCTCTGCAGGGAATATTTTCGTGATATTCTCCTGTAACCGCTGTTCAATTTCTTCCATACGGCTGGTGTTGACATCTCGCATGAAGGTGGTCATTCTGGCTGTTTGACCAGTACTATCAACAAAAGATTTTAATAAATCTCCGTTATCATCAGATTTGCGGGCAACATCCATAATGAATGTATTTTCTTGACTGGTTGGTAATTGATAATATTTGGGAATACCATTATAAAAAGCCTGTTTAGAATACTTTACCAGATTTACTACAGATACGGGAGTTGAAAGTTCCGGTATTTCTTCTATAACTTCGCCAAGCTGATTCATACGCTTTAAAGTCACAGGTTTTAAAACACCTTTTGGAGTTTTTGTGTCTACAACGATTTCAACAGGCATAATACCTTTGAACTCTTTTTCAAAAAATCTAATGTCATGAAAGAATTCAGCATTCTTCGGCATATCCTCTATAGGGCTTCCTGATATTCTTATCTGATAAATACCAATAATACTTATTACAAGTAAAGAGATAGAAACAATATAAACAGTAATTCTTCTATGCCTAACAATACGTTCCATCCACTGTACAAAGGCATCAATCCATTTTTTGTTCAAATGTTTTAAATGCTTTGTTTTTGGAAGCGGCATGAAGCTATAAACAATAGGAATGATAAGTAGTGATAAAACAAATATGCCTAAGATATTAATGGAAGCAACAATACCAAATTCTTTCAATAATGTACTGTCTGTTACAATGAAAGTTGCAAAACCAGATGCCGTGGTAATATTTGTCATCAACGTTGCATTTCCAATTTTAGAAATAACGCGTTGTAATGAAAGTGCCTGATTACCGTGTTTTTTTACTTCTTGTTGATATTTGTTTATTAAGAAGATACAGTTGGGAATACCAATAACAATGATTAGTGGTGGTATAAGTGCTGTAAGAACTGTAATTTCATATTGTAATAACCCAAGTAAACCAAAAGCCCACATTACGCCAATTATCACTACGCACATAGAAATTATCGTAGCTCGAATGCTTCTAAAGAAAAAGAAGAAAATTAATGAAGTAACACCAAGAGCTGCTAGAATAAATTTACCAATTTCATCAATAATATTCTGAGAATTCATTGTCCTCACATAGGGCATTCCAGATATGTGAACATCTAAATTAGTCTCTTCTTCAAACTTTTTAACCAGTTTATTTACATCTTGTAAAATAAAATCTTTTCTAACCGAGGTATTGACAATGTCCTTATCTAGATTAACAATAGTTCTTATTGTTTTACTTTCTTTGTTGTATAGAAGGTTGTCATAGAAAGGGAGGTCATTAAACAAATGATTGGTAATACTGTCTATTTCCTTCTTAGTCTTAAGTTCGCCGTTTATTAAGGGGCGCATTACAAACTCTTGCTTTTCGTTATCCTTAATTAATTCTTTTAAATTGTCTGTTGAGATAACAAATTCCACCTCTGGAAAAGCAGCAAGTTGTTTGCTTAATTTATTCCAACGGTTAAAATTTTCAGGTGTAAATAGAGCGCTGTCACGCACGGCAAAAACGACTGCATTACCTTCTTCGCCAAATTTGCTAAGAAAATCTTGGTATTGAATATTTACCGGGTGGTCATCTGGTAGTAGGTTTGTCTGCGAGCTTGAAAAACGCATATATTGCCATTGCCATCCCATAAAAATGGTAAAAGCGGCAATCAAGAGTAAAATTAGGATTCTATTTCGTAGAATTATATTTGCCGTTTTAGGCCAAAATCCCTTCGTTAGTTTAGCTACCATAACTGTTTTTGCAGGTCGCAAAGGTAACTATTAGCTACATCTGTTCCTAAATTGAAAAGTCTAAATTTTTTACAAAAAAATAAAGCTACCTAATGTAGGTAGCTTTAAGTAATAATCATAAATTTCTTGCTTATACTTTCATGATTTCTGCCTCTTTTTTAACCAAGAAATCTTCAATTTTCTTTGTGAAAACATCAGTTAAGTCTTGTACATCGGCAGTAGCATTTTTTTGAAGGTCTTCAGAAATATCTAAATCTTTAATTTCTTTGTTCGCATCTTGTCTAGCACTTCGTACACCAACTTTTGCATGTTCTGCTTCTGCTTTAGCTTGTTTAGTAAGCTGTATTCTACGCTCTTCGGTCAGCGGTGGTACGTTGATGATGATCATATCGCCATTGTTCATAGGATTAAAACCTAGGTTGGCGTTCATTATCGCTTTTTCAATTTCTTGGAGCATGTTTTTTTCCCAAGGTTGAACAGAAATTGTTCTACCGTCTGGGGTGTTCACATTTGCTACCTGAGATAACGGAGTTTGTGATCCGTAATAATCAACCATTACAGCTGATAGCATTGCAGGGCTGGCTTTACCAGCTCTAATTTTTAAAAATGCGCGTTCTAAGTGAGCTATAGCGGCGTTCATGCCTTCTTTTGTAGCGTCTAAAACAAATTCTACTTCTTCGTTCATATAATAGGTATATTACTATCGCAATAACAAAATCTATACCGATATTTATAGGTTGACCGTTGTTCCAATAGTTTGGCCGTCAACAATTTTCAGTAAATTTCCTTTTTTGTTCATATCAAAAACTACGATAGGTAGTTCATTTTCTTGGCTAAGGGTAAAAGCTGTGGTATCCATAACCTTCAGTCCTTTTTTAAGTACTTCTGAAAAAGATATATTATCAAATTTCGTAGCACTTTTATCTTTTTCTGGATCAGCAGTGTAAATACCATCTACACGTGTACCTTTAAGTATTACATCAGCTTCTATTTCAATAGCGCGTAATACAGCTGCAGAATCTGTTGTGAAATATGGGTTACCGGTTCCTCCACCAAAGATAACAACTCTTCCTTTTTCCAAATGCCTCATGGCTCTTCTTCTAATGAAGGGTTCTGCAACCTCGTTGATTTTTATGGCAGATTGTAATCTGGTTTGTACACCGTTCATTTCTAAAGCACTTTGTAATGCTAAGCCATTAATAACGGTTGCTAGCATACCCATATGGTCGCCTTGAACTCTGTCCATGCCAGTTGCGGCACCTGCTAAACCACGAAAGATATTTCCCCCACCAATAACAATAGCTACTTCTATGCCTTTTTCAACTACTTCTTTAATTTCTTCTGCATACTCGTTTAGACGATTAGAGTCTATTCCGTATTGCTTTTCGCCCATTAGGGCTTCGCCGCTTAGTTTTAGAAGAATTCTTTTGTAGTGCATCTTAATTTTTTATTTGCCATCAAAAATAATGAAAATATTTGATGGGTACGTTCTATATTTAATTGAAGCAATACTTAATTCGCTAAGTTAGGGTCGTAACATATTATCTATCTTTGATATCGTTGATTTTTAAATATTCACTTATGAAGTTTTATATGAAGAAAAATGTTTTAATTATTGCTTTTGCCTTAATCCTAAATGCCTGCGGTGCAGGTAAGGTGCTTATGTCCGCCGAAAATAGTCCTATTTTGACTTCTATAGATTTGGTCAATATTGTAGACGATAAAGTTCAGGTGGGTGTAAACCCTGGTGCATTCACTACTTCTACCGTAATATTTAGAATACCTAAAACTGTGCCGGGTACATATAGTTCAGATAATTACGGACAGTATATTGAAGATTTTGAGGCTCTTGATTATAAGGGTAATTTATTAAATAGCAAGAAACTTGATGATAACACTTGGAGTATTTCTGGAGCTGTTCAATTAGATAAAGTACAATATTGGGTTAATGACACCTATGATACCGAGAATGATGTTGAAGATGCTGTATTCTCACCAGCGGGAACAAATATTTCTAAGGGAAGTAATTTTATGCTTAACCTTCATGGATTTGTTGGTTATTTTGATGGATTTAAAGAAGTTCCATATGCTATACAAATTAAAAAACCTGCCGATTTAATTGCTACTACGACACTGTCAGGTGAGGTGGGAGGAAAGATTGATCCGCTTTTGGATGCTTTTACTGCTAAGCGTTATTTTGAAGTGATAGACAACCCGATTATGTATGCTAAACCGAATACAGAAACTTTTGAGATTAATGGTATTACGGTAACACTTAGTCTGTATTCTCCAAATGATGTTTACAAGGCGTCTGATTTAAAAGATAGAATGGTAGCTATGATGGGTGCTCAAAAGAAGTTTTTGGGTAATGTTGATAGTACTAAAGAATATAATATTTTATTATATATGTCTGATGTTAATATACCAGATGCTCATGGTTATGGAGCCTTAGAACATCATACTTCGACTGTTGTTGTATTGCCGGAGGCAATGGATATTGGTCGTTTAGAGCAGGCTATGGTAGATGTGGTCTCTCATGAGTTTTTCCATATTGTAACTCCACTATCGGTTCATTCTAAAGAGATTCAGTATTTCGATTTTAATGATCCAAAAATGTCAGAACATTTATGGATGTATGAAGGAACTACAGAGTATTTTGCCAACCTATTTCAGATTCAGCAGGGTCTAATCTCGGAAGAAGATTTTTATGAACGTATGCTAGGTAAAATCACTAATTCTAAATTTTATGATGATAGCATGTCTTTTACGATGATGAGTAAAAATATATTAGAGCAACCTTATGAACCTAATTATGCTAATGTATATGAGAAAGGGGCTTTAATTAATATGTGTCTTGATATCATTTTAAGAGAAAAAAGTAATGGAGAAAAAGGGATGCTTTGGTTAATGAAAGAATTATCTAAAAAATATGGTACCGATATTCCTTTTGAAGATGAAGCTTTATTTTCAGAAATCGTTTCTATGACCTATCCAGAAGTTGATTCATTTTTTAAAGCGCACGTTATTGGTACTACACCTATTGACTATAATACTTTTTTTGCTAAGGTTGGTTTGGCTACTAAGGATGTCGAAAAGCCTACTGGTTACTTTTTTGATGGTCAAGTACCTTATATGGATGTAGATGTTCAAAATGATAGTGTGGTTTTTATTCGTGAGAATATTGAATTGAATTCTTTTTTCAATGATTTAAAATTACAAGGAGGTGATATTTTTAGAACTATAAATGAGCAAGAGATCAACTTGGAAACACTTCGTCCTATAATAGGGGAGAGTTTTGGTTGGACTCCAGAAACTGTTGTTAGTGTGACTGTTGAGAGAGATGGTGAAATGGTATCTGTTACTGGACCTGTTGGTCAACCGGTAAAGAAGGTTAAGAAAATAGTAGCTCTAGAAGGTATTGCTGAAGAAACAGTTACGTTGCGTAATGCCTGGTTGAAAAATTAGAGAATTACTTAAATATTTTAAATAAAAAAACCGTCTACTTTTTACAGTAAGACGGTTTTTTATTGAGTTAGTTGTATTGTAATTAACCTAATGCAACTCTTTTAAATGCTACTACTTCTAAGTTAGAATCAATAGATTTTACATATTGAGCAACACTTTGTTTGCTGTCTTTGATGAAATCTTGGTTTACCAAGGTGTTGTCTTTAAAGAAACGCTTTAATTTACCTTTAGAGATATTTTCAAGCATTGCTTCTGGCTTACCTTCTTGACGAAGTTGATCCTTTGCAATTTCAATTTCTTTATCAATAACAGATTGGTCAACACCATCTTCATTTAAAGCTACTGGGTTCATTGCAGCAGCCTGCATAGAAACATCTTTAGCAACTTCTGCAGCACCTGCTACAGCAGCTGAAAGACCTGTTAAAACAGCTATTTTGTTTCCTGCGTGAATATAATAACCAACGAAAGGAGCGCTTAATGTTTCAAAACCACCTATTTCGATTTTCTCACCAATAACACCAGTTTGCTCAGTAAGTTTTTCTTGTACAGTCATTCCTTTGTAATCAGCAGCTAAAAATGCTTCTTTAGAATCAAAGTTGATTGCTAAATCTGCTAATTCAGTAGCTAGTGTTACAAAAGTTTCGTTTATAGCAACGAAATCTGTTTCACAGTTCAAAGAAATAATAACACCTTTTGTGTTATCGCTATTTACTTTTGCGATTGCTGCACCTTCAGAAGAATCTCTGTCAGCTCTTTTTGCTGCAACTTTTTGACCTTTTTTACGAAGAACTTCGATTGCAGTTTCAAAATCGCCATCAGCTTCAACTAATGCTTTTTTGCAATCCATCATTCCTGCACCAGTAGTTTTTCTTAATCTGTTAACTTCTGCAGCTGTAATTTTTGCCATTTTATTTACTTTTAATGTACCCGTTTTACCGGGTTGTTCTTAGATTTTTTTATATCAAAAATAGAGTAACTTATTCTACACCACCTTTAGTGTTGTCTTGCCACTCTTTAAGTTCGTCCCATTTACCATCAGCAGCCATTTTAGCTTGCTTTGGCCAAGAGGTAGGATCTAAATGAGCCATTCTTGAACTTGCTTCGGTTAAGATTTCTTTGATTTTTTCAGCTTCTCCTTTAGAAAGATCTGCGAAAGTAGTAATACCTGCAGCAACTAATGCTTCAGCAGCTTTAGGGCCAATACCTTCAACTTTAGTTAAATCGTCAGCTTCAGCTTTAGTAGCCTTGGCAACTACTGGTTCAGCCTTTACTTCTGGCTCAGCTATCACTTCTGGTTCAGCTTTTGCTGGAGTTGGTTCTGGCTTTTCAGCAGTAACTTTCTTCTTTGGAGCTTTATCTTTTTTCTCAGATTTACCTTCAGATGCATCACCTTTTTCAGCCTTACGTTCAGCAAGACCTTCAGCAACTGCATTTGTAACTTCTGTCATAATGATGTCAATTGACTTAGAAGCATCATCGTTAGAAGGTATAAGGTAATCTACATCTCTAGGATCACAGTTAGTGTCGACCATTGCGAAAATAGGAATGTTTAATTTTTGAGCTTCTTTTACTGCAATGTGCTCTCTCATTGTATCAACGATGAACAATGCACCTGGTAAACGAGTCATTTCAGAAATTGAACCTAAGTTCTTTTCTAATTTTGCACGTAAACGGTCAACTTGCAATCTTTCTTTTTTAGATAGTGTAAGGAAAGTACCATCTTTCTTCATACGATCGATAGAAGCCATTTTCTTAACAGCTTTACGTATTGTAACGAAGTTTGTTAACATACCACCTGGCCATCTTTCTGTGATGTAAGGCATGTTTACTGCTGCTGCTTTTTCAGCAACGATGTCTTTTGCTTGTTTTTTGGTAGCTACGAAAAGTATTTTTCTACCTGATGCTGCAATCTTGCTAAGAGCCTCATTGGTCTCGTCTAATTTTGCAACTGTTTTGTAAAGGTTGATTACGTGAATACCATTACGCTCCATGTAGATGTAAGGAGCCATGTTCGGATTCCACTTTCTTGTTAGGTGACCAAAATGTACACCTGCTTCTAATAATTGTTTTACTTCGACTCTCGCCATTTTAATTTAGTTTACGTTCTTATGAATTAGCAATGATAAAGTGGTATTTGCATGAGCAAAAGCCTTCACCATTTAGATGCTAAACTAATCTTACCTTTAATTTTAAAGTGATTAAAGGATTTTTAATTGCCCCCAAAAGGACTTTCAATGAACTTGTTAATACTCTGGATTTTCCAGTATGATAAAATATAAAAATAGGCACCCAAAAAGGGTGCCTGGTAATCTTGTAACTCGAATTAACGTTTCGAGAATTGGAATTTTTTACGTGCTTTCTTCTGACCGAATTTCTTACGTTCAACCATTCTTGGATCTCTAGTTAATAGACCTTCTGGTTTCAAGACAATTCTGTTTTCAGCATCAATCTCACACATTGCTCTAGATAAAGCAAGACGAATAGCTTCTGCTTGACCAGTAATACCACCACCGTAAACATTTACCTTTACGTCGTAAGTATCTAAGCTTTCAGTTAAAGTGAAAGGTTGTTTTACTTTGTATTGAAGTGTTGCAGTTGGAAAGTATACACTTAAATCTTTATTGTTAATAGTGATGTCACCATTACCATCAGAAAGATAAACTCTCGCTACAGCGGTCTTTCTACGACCAATTTTATGAATTACTTCCATCTTATTTAATGTCTTTTAAATTAACAACAGTAGGCTTTTGAGCTTCCTGACCGTGCTCTGTACCTGCGTAAACTTTTAGGTTTCTAAAAAGCTCAGCACCTAGTCTGTTCTTAGGTAACATACCTTTGATCGCTTTTTCAAGAATACCTTCTGGATTTTTATCCAATAATTGTTTTACGGTAGTAGAACGTTGACCACCTGGGTAGCCAGTATATCTCAAGTAGGTTTTATCAGACCACTTGTTTCCAGAAAGAACAATTTTCTCTGCGTTGATAATAACAACATTATCACCACAATCTACGTGAGGGGTGAAACTTGGCTTGTGCTTTCCTCTTAACAAATAGGCGACTTTAGAAGCCATGCGTCCTAATGTTTCTCCTTCGGCATCTACCAATAACCACTCTTTGTTGACAGTTGTTCTGTTGGCCGAAACGGTCTTATAACTTAATGTATCCACTACTGCTATTTTTAACTATTATTTTAATCAATCCCTAGAAAGGGGCTGCAAATCTACAATTATTAAGTTGAATTGCAAATACTTGTTTCTTATTTTTTCACATTTTTTCAATAAATGCGAAATCTTACTACTTTGCTATTAACGAGATACTGTTAAACTTATTGATTTTATTACTATTTCTGTAACATTTACAATTGTTTAATGTCTCTTCTAATATTAAAACAATCAACCAAAAGAACTTGCAATTATGAGTAAACGCTTATTCAGGAGTATCATATTTATTTTATTAACGTCTACAGTAGTTGCTCAAAACGATTCTGTAAAGGTACAAAGGGAATATAATACCGTGCAACTTCCTATAGGTGAAGAAATCATTATTGATGGCGAATTGTCTGATAAAGCATGGGGGAATGTTATTTGGGATGATGATTTTACTGTTTTTGAGCCGGATAACGGTAAAAAAGCAAGTCAACGAACAAAATTTAAGATTGCATACGATGCTAAATTTATTTATGTAGGTATTCGCTGTTTTGATAGTATACCTGATAAAATAGAAAAACGTCTTGCGCGAAGAGATAACTTTTCTGGAGATTGGATAGAGGTGAATATTGATAGTTATAATGATAAAAGGACAGCTTTTTCTTTTAATGTTTCTGCAGCAGGGGTAAAGGGTGATGAGTTTATTTCTCAGAACGGTGATTTTTGGGATGCCAGTTGGAACCCAATTTGGTACACGGCCGCAAATATTGATGAAGAAGGATGGACCGCAGAAATGAAAATTCCGTTTAGTCAATTGAAGTTTGGTGCTGCTGAAGAACAGGTATGGGGACTTCAAATACATAGAAGATATTTTAGGGGAGAAGAACGTTCTATTTGGCAACCAATTTCTTTAGAGGCACCGGGTTGGGTAAGTGAATTTGGTAGGTTGAATGGTTTAAAGAATATTGAACCGCAAAAACAATTGGAGATTCAGCCGTTTTTAGTGAATCAGTTCGATAGCTATCCATCTGAAACCGGCAACCCTTTTAGAGATGGTAAAGATTATATTCTTAATGCGGGTTTAGATGCTAAAATAGGATTGACCAATGACTTAACTTTAGATTTAACGGTTAATCCAGATTTCGGACAGGTAGATGCTGATCCAGGTGCAATTGCATTAGACGGATTTCAAATATTTTTTGAAGAACGAAGACCTTTCTTTATTGAAAACAAAAATATATTCGACTATGAGTTTGCTGATGGTAACGACAATGTCTTTTATAGTAGAAGAATAGGTAGAAGTCCGCAAGGCTATGCAGATGTAACAGAAAATGAATTCGTCGATCAACCTACGAACTCAACAATATTGGGGGCTGCTAAGTTTTCTGGGAAAACTAAAAACGGATGGTCTTTAGGATTGTTAGAAAGTGTTACCGGTAAAATGTACGCAGATATCGAAGATGTTGCTGGTAATAAAAGATCAGAACTGGTTGAGCCGTTAACTAATTATATGGTGGGTAGGGTGCAAAAAGATTTTAATGAAAGAAATTCTTATTTGGGCGGAATATTTACCGCTACGAATAGAAATTTGCCCAATCATCTTGAGTTTTTAAGAAGTGGTGCTTATACCGGTGGTTTAGATTTTAAACATAATTGGAAGAATAGAAATTATTATGTTGAGGGCAATATAGTGGGTAGTCATGTTGTAGGTAGTGAAGAAGCAATTGCACGAACACAAAACAGTATTACTCACTTATTTCAAAGAATAGATGCTGGTCATGTTTCTGTTGATGACACTAGAACATCACTTACGGGTACGGGCGGTAAGATAGAAATAGGTAAAGCTGGTGGTGGAAATTGGAGGTATGATGGCGGAATCATTTGGCGATCACCGGAATTGGAACTGAACGACATCGGATTTTTAAGACAGGCAGATGAAATAAAACAAACGGCTTCAGTAAGTAGATTGTTTATAAAACCTACTAATTTTTATAGAAGGGCTAACATGGAGTTAAGTCAATATTCAACCTACGACTTTGATGGTAATTATAATCGAATTCAATATCAATTTGAAGGTTTTATCAATTATAAAAATAATTGGTGGACAGAAGTAGGTGCTGCACATAAGCCTCGTATATTCTCAAATACCGTACTTCGTGGCGGACCACGTTGGCGCTGGTCAGATGAGAATTTTGCATATCTATTCTTCGGTTCTGATAGTAGAAAGAAATTGAGTTTTACCTTGGGTTATGTAAATAGCCAAGCAGCCGAAAATAACTTCTCATTAGCGCGTTATGTGTTTAGATTATACTATCAGCCTTTTGATGCTTTTAACCTGTCTATTTCTTCTGAGTTTGAGGAGAATCCGAATAAGACGCAGTATGTTACCGAAACCAATTTTAATGGCGATGCAAGATATATTACCGGTAATATTGATCAAAAAACGTTTAGTACTTCCATTCGTTTTAATTATAGTATAAACCCAAATTTATCTATTCAGTATTATGGAGAGCCATTTATATCTAGAGGTACATATACCGATTTTAATTACGTGAATAACCCTATTGCTGAAAAGTTGAATGAGCGAGTAACCTTATTTTCAGATAATCAAATTTCGAAATCTACTAGTACTGATGATTATTTGATTGATGAAGATTTTGATGGAGCTATAGATTATCAGATTGAAAATCCAGATTTTTCATATGTTCAATTTAGATCCAACTTAGTGTTAAGGTGGGAATATGTGCCTGGTTCAGAAATCTTTTTGGTATGGTCTCAAGGAGTTGTGGGGGCAGGGAACCCAAGTGAAACATTAGGTAGAAATTTAGATCAACAAATTTTGGGTCAGAAGAAAGATAACACGTTTTTGCTGAAAGCAACATATCGGTTTATACTGTAAGTACTTGGTTTTTGTTAGGTAGCTGTTTGTGCAGGTATGAAATAATAAGTTGATTTTTTCGTTTTTATGCTTATACAACCAAAAAATCTAAACAATGTATAAACGTATTTTACTTAGTGCAGCTATGGTATTAGCCATAGTTTCTTGCAGCTCTGACAAAGATGAGACTGAGTCAGAAGCAGAAATTAATAAGACTGCAATAGTTGGCACATGGGATGCTACTGAACTTACAATTGATAATGAAACAGCAAGTGATGATGTTAAGTTTGGGAAACAAATTTTAGATTTCCTATCTAATAAAGATTGCTATATTATTACATTACAATTTAATGAGGATCTAAGTGCTATAGCGTCTAATTCTGCTAATTATGTAGAAGTTAATGCTACGGCAGATGGTTTAGATATACCTTGTCCAACAGAATCTGATACAAACGCAAGTACGTATACTTTTGATGGTGAGACTGTAACGACCATAGATGAAGATGGTGAAGAGTTAGCTATTGGTGTAACTATAGATGGCAATGTAATGACAGTTGATGCAAGTGATCTTGATATTCCTAATTTCTCAGAAGACGGACAATTGATTTTTGTGAAGCGATAAACTAGATTCAATTATATTAAAAAAAATGACCCTTGCATTTATTGTAAGGGTTTTTTATTGCTTGATAAATTTAGCTTTTACATTTTGATGTTCAGATTGTATGGAGATCATATACAATCCTTTTTCAAGATTGAAAACGGGAATGTTCAGAGAATTTCTTTTAATGTCCCATTGGTGGTAGATAATTTGGGTCCCGTAGCTATCTCTGATGCTTATAGCCGCCTTCGAATCATTTTTGAGTCCTAAGACATTAATGACATTCGTTGCAGGGTTAGGAAACACTTTTATAGTACTTTCCGCATCTTGGGCAAACAACTGTGTTGCGCTAAAGATGATAAAAAGTGATATGAGAAAAAGACGTTTCATAAAATATAGCGTACCTCATAGTAGAAGTACACTATATGCTAACGTTTGTAAAATACCTTTTCGTCTTTCTTTAAATAAACTTTAACTTTCTAAAAAGAAAAAGATGTTTCGCTGGTAGATGAATTGTTATTACTGTCTTTTGAAATAACTTTAATTGCATACTGTTGACCAGCTGTAATGTTATACGTGGTGTTTAGCAATGTTGTATTTTCTAATATCAATTCTAAAGTTTCGCCCGATCCAATATATACATCATAATTTTCTAAGTCGTCATCTAAATCTTCACCTACCCAAGAAACGCTTACGGTACCGTTACCATTATCTGAAACGCTAATTTCTGCAGGAAAAGGAGCAAAATTCTCTGTACTTGTGCCTTCTGAATAGAAGTTCCATGAATCACTATCCAATGTTTTGGAACCCAAAATGGCAGTTACTGCCCATGAAAATTGGGTACCTTTAGGCAAACCTACAGCAAGTGATGTTGTAGTTACAGTTCTTGTGTCTGTAGAATTTGTTTCTTGATTGGTGATTTTTATTTCATACGATGTAGCATTGGTAGATCCCGACCATTGAAATTCTATGCTTACCCCATCTGTAC
Organism: Maribacter aquivivus; assembly: GCF_900142175.1. Lineage (NCBI taxonomy): Bacteria > Pseudomonadati > Bacteroidota > Flavobacteriia > Flavobacteriales > Flavobacteriaceae > Maribacter > Maribacter aquivivus. The sequence goes on from NZ_FQZX01000001.1 coordinate 1,542,734, forward strand.
CATTGTCTTCCCCTTCAGTGCATATTAAATTGTTCTCGGGAAATTCAAGATTAAAAGCGCCCAGTTCTTTTTCTGTGTCCTCTGGGGGATCATTCTTATTGTCATCTTTACCGCCGCAAGCGGTAAAAAGTAACCCCACTAAAATTAATTTTATAGCTAATCTCATTTTTTTACAAATTTTAAGTTGATTTCTTTATCTCCATCTACAATTGTTAACATATAGATGCCAGGAGAAAGGTTAGAAATATTCATTTCTAATGTGCCGTTACTTATCTGCCTGCTTTCTTGTAATGCTGTTACTCCGCTTACATTAGATACTATAATTTGTGCTTCGGTCATGATGTCCAGACCTATAACTCGTAATATATCCGCAACAGGATTCGGAGACAAAATAGCATTACTAATTACAACACTATCATTAAAAACACCTTGGCAAATCTTATCAGTTATTATAGAAATAACATTAGCTCCTTTATCAAGCGGAAATGATAATTGTTGATTTTCAATATTGTCAACTTCATAGGTGTAGACTTTATCATTTACCAAAACCTCATAATTTTTGCTTCCGGAAACAACAATACTTGCTTTTTTAGCGGTGTAGTCTATAACGGTTTTACCAGAAATAAATTCTTCGGGCGTTTCTATTGTTACTGTGTAGCATTGCTCATAACTTGGATACTCAGGTATCGTTACACAAACCGTATACGAACCAGAAGAAAGATCAGTTCTTACTAGACCATTTGTAGCGTTAATATTATCAAAAGTATTGTCCAATAAGAGTCCTGTAATTTGAACTTTGTAGTTGTAATCTTCATTAAAGGTCACAGAGATTTCTCCGTTTGCAGTATCTGGACAACTGGTGCTAGTTACTTTTACTTGAATACCTTCATTTGAAATATCTGGGAGCGTATTTTCAAAAATCGTACATCCGTTAGTGTCTACCGTGTCACCTTCAGGTGTATTAGGGCAGTCATCTTCTGTATCTGCCACACCGTCGTTATCTGAGTCTGTAACAGTTGTAATTGTGCAGCCATTCTCATCAACCGTATCTCCGGTAGGAGTATTTGGGCAATCATCATTTGCATCTGCTACACCGTCATTGTCTGAATCTGTTATTGTGGTTACTGTACATCCATTTTCATCAACCGTATCTCCGCTTGGAGTATTCGGACAATCGTCATCAGTATCTGTTACACCATCATTGTCAGAATCTGTTACAGTGGTTACTGTACAGCCATTAGCGTCAACTGTATCTCCTGTAGGAGTGTTAGGACAGTCATCTTCTGCATCTGCCACGCCGTCGTTGTCGGAATCTGTTATTGTGGTTATTGTACATCCATTTTCATCAACCGTATCTCCGCTTGGAGTATTCGGACAATCGTCATCAGTATCTGCTACACCATCATTGTCAGAATCTGTTACTGCGGTTACTGTACAGCCATTCTCATCAACCGTATCTCCTGCTGGAGTATTTGGGCAGTTGTCATTAGTGTTGATTATTCCGTCATTATCATCATCTCCAACGGCAGTAACATTTGCTTTAATTATGGTATTGTCTAGTAAAATTCTGTCTCCGGTTTGACCAGACTCAACTCTAATACCTAAATCTAACATTTCGTTTGATGTTGGTGTAAATGTTGTGGAAAACGTTTGCCAACCTGATTGACTTGGTGTAGTAGTAAATTCTGCAACAATCTCACCAAAAACACCGCTATCTGTCAACTCAAGTTGCAAAGAGGTGAAAGTCCCTTCTAGTACTTGATAATCTATTGAAATTATATACTCTACACCTTTGTAGAATTGCAACTCATTTTGGAATATTGAATTTGAAGAAGCACCACCAGTAATTAACTCCACACTATATTGTAGATTATCACTAATATCCGTGTTTTTAACCCAGCTCCCTAATTGGATATAAATACCCCATTTTGCCAAATTAGCACCACCTCCATAAGACCAATCTTCAAAACTAGGGTCTTCTAATAGATTTGAACCATCTATTGTAACTTCACACCCAGTTTCATCAACTACTAGTGCATTTGGTGAGGTGTTAGGGCATTGATCATTACTATCTAGTACACCATCATTGTCATCATCAGGTAATGCATCTCCTAAAACCCTAAGATTGTCAAGAATGATTATACCTGTTTCAGTGGTGTTAGCTCTAAAAATAAGTCTAAAAATATGCGATTCATCGGTAGCGTTTGTGTCAAAATCAAAAGAGAAAGTATGCCAGTTGCCATCCGTATTAAAAGTTGTATACTCTCTTAATAAAGGTATTCCATATGGGTTTCCGTCTTTTGAGATATGAATTTCAGCACTTACGTCCGTGCCTCTTTTTATTTTGTAATCAAAAGCATAGGTATAAGTTGTATTGGTTGCTAATTGTATAGCAGTAGTATTTATGAGTTCAGTTTTAAATTGTAGGGAATTATCTAAATCTAGCTCTAAAGATGAAGATCCGTCTGTGGTATCAGCACTTTGAATAATGCTATTTTCATTTTCAATAGTCCAATCTTCAGGCGTGGCCGGGTTTGTTGACCAATTTTCAAAACTAAAATTCTGTGCGTAATTAACTTGATTGTTGTTGCTTACTATACAACCTTGGCTGTCTACGGTATTACCAGATGGTGTATTTGGGCATTGGTCATTGCTATTTATTACACCATCGTTATCATCGTCTAATTGGCTTTGTGAACAACCATTTGTATCAACGTTTTCTCCGTTTGGCGTGTTTTGGCAATTGTCATTAGCGTTGTTTACTCCGTCATTGTCATCATCTAATTGATTTTGAGAGCAGCCATTTATGTCTACTGTTTCTCCTGTAGGAGTGTTGGGGCAATTGTCATTGTTATTGGTTACACCGTCGTTGTCATCATCGGCTTGAGATGAAGAACATCCGTTTGTATCAACGTTTTCTCCGTTTGGCGTGTTTGCGCAATTGTCATTAGCGTTATTTACTCCGTCATTGTCATCATCTAATTGATCTTGAGAGCAGCCATTTTCGTCTACAGTTTGACCTGTAGGGGTATTTGGGCAATTGTCGTTTTCATTTATTATTCCGTCATCATCCGAATCATTATTTAGGGATGGGGAAACTGTCAGTGAAACAACATTTCTTTTTAATGTTAAATTATGGACATTTGTATTTTCTATTAAACAATCATAGTACCCGCCATCTTCAGTTGTTATATTTGATATTGTAAGGGTTGAGTTGGTTTCGTTAATAATATTGTTTCCATTCTTACGCCATTGATACGTATTGTTTGAGCTATTTGTGGCTTGAATACTAGCTGTGAAAGTAGTGTTTTCATTAAGTGTTACATTTTCACTTACTTCAATATCTTGTTGAGGATAATAGCGGAATTGTCCGATGTTTAAAACTAGATTCTCTAAATCCTCAAAAACAAAATTATTTTCTTGAATGTTAAAAGAAGACAATGTGGTTGAATTTTCTAAACTTTCTGGTAAAATCCCTGTAAGGTTATTTTTTTGTAATTCTAATCTTTGTATAGAGCTGAAATAGCCGTAACATTCAGGAATGCTCCCACTGAAATCATTGTCGTTCAATAACAACATGCTTAAGTTAGCTAAGTTGCATACCGAAGTTGGTAACGGTCCAGAAAATTGATTTGAATATAGTTGTAATTGTAAAAGGTTTTCGAGATTTTCTATTTGGCTAGGTAATGTTCCTGTGAATTGATTTGAGCTTAAATTTAACCTCTCAAGTAATTGTAATGTCGTTATTTCAACAGGGATAGTTCCTGTGAAATTGTTTTTACTTAGGTATAAGTTTTTTAGTTCGGTTAAGTTGCTAATATTCTGTGGAATAGGCCCTGAAAAAAAATTCGTTGACAAAGAGACAGTCTCGAGCGTCGTAAGCTGAGTAATAAAAGATGGGAAAGTCCCAGTAAATCCATTTGCGCTAATGTTTAAACTCTTTAGTAAAGGCAAATTAACCACCGTTGGATTTATCAATCCTGTTAAATCATTATTAAATATCTCAAGTTCAATTAAATCTGAAAGATTTTCAAAAATTTCATTTGGTACACTTCCTGTTAGGTTATTACCGCCCAGATTTAATCTTTCGAGATTTGTTAGTGTCGTTAGTGAAATAGGAATCTCACCTGAAAATTCATTGTAGTCCAGGAAAAGATTTTTTAAAGAAGTAAGGTTTGATATGCTTTCCGGTATTGTTCCTTCTAAATTGTTAAAAGCAAAATCCAAATAACTTAGTTTAGTTAGACCTGTAACCTTATCTAATACTGTTCCTGTAAGATTTTGTGCTCTCAGCGATAGTCCTGTTAGTTCTGTTAGATTGCTTATTTCTGGTGGTACAGTGCCTGTGAGATTATTTTGATACATGTTAATCGATATAACCCTTCCACTTCCGTTTACTGTAACACCGTACCATGTATCCATATCAGCGCTAAGGTCCCATGAATTAGTCCAATTATCTCCGTCGGTGGAATTATATAATGCAATCAGTGCTTCACGATCGGAAGCTGCGCTTCCCTGAGAAAAAAGTTGTGTAGTAAACAAAAAGAAAACTGCCAATAGCAGCTTAGTGTAGTTTTTAATCATAGTAAAATGTGGTTAGCAAAACACTAATATAAATATTAGCGTTTTGTTAACAGAATATTTTCGTCAAAATACTACAATTCTTTCTTACAAGGTATGGTCGTTCTATTACAAATAAATGTTAATGCGCAACCAACCAATTCTCACCCAAGCCAACCTCAACATCTAAAGGAACTGCAATTTTATATGCATTTTCCATTTCAGATTTAATGAGTGATTGCAATTCTTCTAATTCTGGCTTGTAGATATCGAACACCAATTCATCATGTACTTGCAATAACATTTTAGATTTGTAATTACCTTCTTCTAGTTTATTATGAATGTTAATCATGGCGATTTTTATGATATCTGCCGCACTACCTTGAATAGGTGCGTTTACGGCATTTCGCTCTGCAGCTCCACGAACTATAGCATTGCTACCATTGATATCTTTTAAGTAACGTCTTCTTCCTAAAACGGTTGAAACATAACCATTTTCACGAGCAAAATCTACTTGCTCGCTCATGTAATTTCTTAGCTTTGGGTAGGTCTTGTAGTAGGTATCTATTAATTCTTTTGCCTCTTTTCTAGAAAGGTCCGTTTGGTTACTTAAGCCAAATGCAGAAACACCGTATATAATACCGAAGTTTACAGTTTTGGCATTACTACGTTGTTCTCTAGTTACTTCTTCTAATGGAACATTAAATACTTTTGATGCCGTAGAAGCGTGAATATCTTCACCATTTTTGAAAGCTTCTATCATGGTGGTTTCTTCACTTAGTGCTGCAATAATACGTAGCTCTATTTGAGAATAATCCGCTGCTAATAAGGTGTAATTCTCATCACGTGGAATAAACGCCTTTCTAACTTGTCTACCACGCTCAGTTCTAATTGGTATGTTCTGTAAGTTCGGGTTATTACTACTCAAACGACCTGTTGCAGCAACGGTTTGCATATAATCTGTATGTACTCTGCCTGTAGATGGTTCTACCTGTTCAGGCAATGCATCTACGTAAGTGCTCTTTAATTTGGCAAGACCTCTATAATCTAAAACATTCTGAATAATTTCGTGATCTTTAGCTAAGTAAGAGAGCACATCTTCTGCAGTGGAATATTGTCCTGTTTTTGTCTTTTTAGGCTTGGCTACTAATTTTAATTTATCAAAAAGTATTTCTCCTAATTGCTTTGGTGAACCAATGTTAAATTCCTCACCGGCAACTTCATATATTTTCTTTTCTAGATTGGCAATGTCATTGTTTAAATCTTCTGAAAGTGAATTCAAGAATTCTTTGTCTAAATTAATGCCTTCCAATTCCATATCTGCCAATACACGTAATAACGGAATTTCAATATCTTGAAATAACTTTTCTGTATTCGCTTCTTTTAATTCTGGTCTAAAATGTTGCGCAAGTTGGTAGGTGATATCGGCATCTTCAACTGCATATTCCGTTTGTTTTTCTAACGGAACATCGCGCATGCTCAATTGATTCTTGCCTTTTTTACCGATAAGTTCTGTAATGGAAACGGGAGTGTAGTTCAAATACGTCTCAGCCAGCACATCCATATTATGACGCATATCTGGATTAATTAGATAGTGTGCCAACATGGTATCGAACAAAGGTCCTTTGACATCAATATTGTATTTGTCCAATACTTTGATATCATACTTTAAATTTTGACCTATTTTTTCAATTTCTTCAGATTCAAAGAATGGGCGTAATTCTTCTAAAAGCGCCTGTACTTCTTCTTTATTATCCGTGAAGGGAATGTAGTACCCTTTTGTAGCTTCCCAAGAAAAAGCAATACCAACTAATTCTGCTGTCAAAGGATCTAGACCTGTTGTTTCGGTATCAAAGCAAACCGAAGTTTGCTGCATTAAACTTTTTAAGAATAATTTCATAGCCATACCTGGGGCAACACTTTGGTATGAGTGTGCTACATCTGCAATGGTCTTTCTGCTTGAAAAATCTTTTACGGTTGCTCCAGAATCAGCAGGACTTCCAAATAATGAAAACTGCCCGGATCCAGCATCTTGAATTTCTTTTTTGGTTACTGGTTTATTTGTTGACTCTGTGGAGGCTTCTTCAACTTCAGCAGAAAATAATTTTATAAACTGATCTTTTAATCTTCTAAATTCAAGTTCCTCAAATATTTTCTGAACCTCTTCTGCATTTGGTTCAGACATTTCATAATCACTAGCATTAAAGAGAACATCAACATCTAAACAAATAGTGGCTAATTTTTTAGAAAGTAAACCAAGTTCTCCATTAGCTTCTACTTTTTCTTTCATTTTACCTTTAAGCTTGTCTGTATTAGCCAAAAGCCCTTCCATAGAATCAAACTGCTCTATAAATTTCTTGGCAGTTTTATCACCTACACCTGGTAAGCCGGGTATGTTGTCACTGGCATCACCCATCATACCTAGGTAATCAATAACCTGTTCTGGTCTTTCTACTCCAAAACGTTTTTGAATTTCAGGAATACCCCAAATTTCAATGCCGTTGCCCATTCTCGCTGGGCGATACATAAATATGTTTTCAGAAACCAATTGTCCAAAATCCTTATCTGGCGTAACCATAAAAACTTTGTATTCTTCTTTCTCGGCTTGTTTAGCCAAAGTACCTATAATGTCATCTGCTTCCCATCCTTCTTTAACGACTACAGGTATATGCATTGCCTTTAATATATCTTGAATATATGGTACCGCTATACGTATGGCATCAGGTGTTTCTGATCTGTTTGCTTTATACTCGGGGAATAATTCTGTGCGTTCAGCACTTCCTCCTTTATCAAAACAAACGGCTAAATGATCAGGTTTTTCACGACGAATAACATCGAATAAAGAATTCATGAATCCCATAATCGCTGAGGTATCCATGCCTTGAGAATTTATTCTTGGGTTTTTTATAAGTGCGTAGTAACCACGAAAAATTAGTGCGTATGCATCTAGCAAAAAGAGTCTTTTTTGATCTGCCATTTTTGAGTATTGATTGTAAAACGTTAAAAGTACAAATTGATACGGAAACATTAAGGGAGATTGCCCTATTGCTTCCGTATTAAATCAAGTTAAAGAAGTGTATTAACTTTTTAAATAACTATTTGAAGGATTGTTTACATGACCTTCTTTTGTGTAAGTTCTATATGTAAACCCTGGGTGAATACAATAGCCACCTGTTTCTCCTTTTTTATTAATGGCGATAAACCCAATTTGAAAATCTTGTTTGTCCTTATTTTTAGCGATGATGCGTTTTACACCTTCTTCACATGCTTCTTGTGGCGATTTACCTTGTCGCATTAATTCTACGATTAAGAAACTACCAACGGTTCTAACCACTTCTTCGCCAACACCTGTTGCTGTAGCGCCACCAACTTCATTATCAACGAAAAGTCCGGCACCAATAATAGGGGAGTCACCAACTCTACCAGCCATTTTATATGCCATACCGCTAGTGGTACAAGCGCCAGCAATGTCGCCATCGGCATCAATTGCTAGCATACCAATAGTATCGTGATTTTCAATGTTTATGATAGGCTTATACTGCGATGTTTTTTTCCACTCTTCCCAAGCTTGTTTAGATTCTTCAGTTAAAAGATCTGTCTTCTCAAAACCCTGCTCATATGCAAATTGTTCTGCTCCTTTACCGGCAAGCATTACATGGGGAGTCTCTTCCATCACTTTTCTAGCAACCGAAATTGGGTTGGCTATATTTTGCATGGCAAGTACAGCACCACAATTACCATCTTTATCCATAATACATGCGTCTAAAGTAACATTGCCATCTCTATCCGGTCTGCCGCCATTACCAACTGTACTATTGTTTAAATCATTTTCTTCGACCATAACGCCTTGGTGAACGGCATCAAGAGCATTGCCACCTTTTTCTAAAACTTCCCATGCTTTGGCGGTTGCATTTCCAAAATCCCATGTGCAAATTGCTATCGGTATAATACCAGCTTTGCTGCTTACTTTTTTTGCAGTTTCATCTTTGAATGAAGCTAATAATGGTGCCGAAACTATTCCTGCAGCCGCAGTAGTAGAATTTCTTAGAAACTTTCTTCTTTTCATGGGTTTGGTTCTTTACTTTTAGTAACCTTAAATATAAGAATATGATAGTAGAAGTTTGTGCTAATTCTTTAGAATCTGCCATGGTTGCCGAACGTGCTGGCGCAGACCGTGTTGAGTTATGCTCAGAATTAGCAGTTGGGGGATTAACACCTTCTTACGGATTGTTGAAGGCAGTGAAAGAACAGGTAACTATTCCAGTTCATGTGTTGATTAGACCGCGTAGTGGGGATTTTACCTATACAACTGATGAATTAGATATTATGCTTTCTGATATTGAATTATGTGTCGAATTAGGTTTTGACGGAGTTGTATCGGGAGCTCTTTTGAATGATTTTTCTTTGGATGTTGTACAGACCCAAAAGTTGAAGGTAGCGGCAGGTAATTTGAAGTTTACATTTCATAGGGCATTCGATTGGATCAAGAATCCGTCGGAAGCACTAGATCAACTTGAAGCAATGCAGGTAGATTATATACTATCATCTGGTCAACAAAAGTCTGCTCCTCTAGGTATTGATTTCTTATCTGAATTAAAAAGTAAAACCAAGTCTATTCAAATTATGCCGGGTTCAGGTGTTAATGCTGGTAATGTTGCCAGTTTTAAGGGAAAGGGTTTTAGTGCTGTTCATCTTTCTGGTACAGCTATGATTCAAACATTGGCTAAAAAACCTGTTATATCTATGAATTCAGAGAGCTTTTTAAGTAATGATCATATTGCTGTTACGCAATTAGAAAATATTAAAGCGGTAGTTGCCAAGGTTAAATAAAATGCAAATGGGCACGCATACCGCTGTTATACAGATATCTTTGTAAAAAATTTAATAATGATACGTTGGGTCCTTTTTGTTATAGGTTATGTTGCTTTAAGTTTTTATGTGCTTCAGGCATTGAAAACTATTACTAAACAACCGTGGTGGTCTTGGATCTATATAGCAATCTCTATGGTTGTCATGATCAATTTTATATATCAATTCTCTATTGGTGAAGAAACTGGTCGTGTTTTAAGTATACCTAAGAGTTATGCTTTCGGGTTTTTGTTGACCATGTTAACTTTTAATATCATTACTATTCTGTTTTTGTTCTCTGAAGATATGTATCGCCTTATTTCTGGTTTGTATCAAAAGTTATTTGGTGAAGAAAAACAATTTGGATTACCAGCTAGAAGACGATTTTTAAGTTTAATAGCTTTAGGTATAGCTGCCGTTCCTTTTGGGGCACTATTATACGGTATGTACAAAGGGAAATATAACTTCAAGGTCTTGAAATATGATTTAGAGTTCGATGATTTGCCAGACAGTTTTGATGGCTATCAGATTACTCAGATTTCAGATATTCATAGTGGTAGTTTTGATGATAGAAAGATGATTGAATACGGTGTAAATTTAATTAATAAGCAAAAAAGTGATGTCTTATTGTTTACTGGTGATATGGTCAATAATATGACCTCTGAAATGTTGCCTTGGGCAGATTTGTTTAGTACCCTAGAGGCTAAAGACGGTAAGTTTTCGGTGTTAGGAAATCATGATTACGGAGATTACATCCCTTGGGATACAGAAGAATTAAAACATCAGAATTTAGAAGACTTAAAGACACTACAAAAAGAAATGGGTTTTGATCTTCTGCTTAATGAGCATAGGTACTTACAAAAAGGAGATGATAAAATTGCTTTGGTAGGAGTAGAGAATTGGGGTAAAGGCGGATTTAAAAAAGCGGGTGATCTTAAAAAAGCTGCTTCAAAGATTAATGCAGATGATTTTAAAATATTGATGAGTCATGATCCATCGCATTGGGAAATGGAAGTGATACAAGATGCTTATCATTATCATTTAACATTAAGTGGACATACCCACGGAATGCAGTTTGGTATCGAAATACCAGGTTGGATTAAGTGGAGCCCTGTTAAATGGAGGTATCCTTATTGGGCAGGTATCTATAAAGAAATGGGTCAATTTATTAATGTAAACAGAGGTTTTGGCTTTTTAGGATACCCAGGTAGGGTAGGAATTTGGCCAGAAATCACTGTAATAACCTTAAAGAAAAAGGCGTTAACATGATTTTAACCCTTTTGCAGCGTTACAATTGGGATGCTAAGACTAGTATTTTAACAATTTTTATTACATTTGGATAACTAAGAAAAGCATTTTTTATGTCCAAATTTGGTGAGCTAATAGATTTAAAGGTACCCGTTCTACTTGATTTTTATGCAGAGTGGAATGAACAGTCGACTGCAATGCATTCTGTATTAAGAGATGTGGCTGCTGCATTAGGTAATAGAGGTAAGGTAATAAAGATAGACGTAGATAAGAATAAAGAGCTTTCTCAAGCGCTACGTGTTAAAGGTTTACCTACACTAATGATTTATAAAAAAGGTGAAATGGTATGGCGACAAAGTGGTGAGCAAGATGCTACCACGCTAATGGGTATTCTTAAGGAGTACGTTTAAAATCGTAAATTATTTAAAACAAAAAAGCTTTGAGTGCAAACTCAAAGCTTTTTTTGTGACCTATTATAATAATAAATTGTCTATTCTATAATTTCGGTCTTAGTATTGTCAGGTAAAATGGTGTCAGAAACCGGTACGGTATCCATCATATCTGGATTGGCCTGTTGCATTTCTTCACGCATGTCCATATCATCCTCATCTTTATAGAAATGTTGGAATTTATCAATGTACTCATTAAAGATCAAGGTTTCTTTCTCAGCAATATCTTCACTATCATTAGTTATAATGATATCTATATTACGTCTGTATGCTTCCATATCTGCAATGATATCATCAATATTGCTGTATTGTTCGTCTAAACTTGTAGAAGCATAATACTCCAATCTTTCTTGGTACTTCTTTTTTAGTTTTTCGAATAGCGCACGTGCTTTGTCGCCTTCACCAACTTTATAGTATCCATCTATAAAAGGTTCTATTAAAGTGTAATACCCAAATTTATCAACTGGCATATTGGTCAAAGATATTTCGATAATATCTTTAGCCTTGTCCATTTTGTTTTCTTTGATTAACGCCTCTGTCAAACGAGCCAAGTTTCCTCTAAAAGAAACGCTTTGAATACGTGTTTGAGTGTCATGGTAAATATCACCACCTGCATTACCCCAATCCCATCCGGTAACAATATCATACATTAAATCAGTATCGATACGACCAAGTTCAAATGCGTTAGGTCTTTCTGTGCGAATAGGTACTAGTTTATATGCTAAGCCATCTAGTTGAAGGTAATCTTTCATCCAAAGGTATTCAGCATCGTCAAAACTACCTCCAGAGAAGTATAAAGGACGTTTCCAGTCATTGTTCGCTAAGATATCAAGCATCATCATGCTCTTCTTCGTTATTGCACCCGGTAGGTCAATATCAATATAGTCTACAATAAGGTCGGCATCTTTTTCTTTAACCAAGCCACTGCTTAATACATTTTGTTTGTTTACGGGAACCCTAATTTTATTAGTAGGGTAGTAGACCATGTTTTGAGTATCTTCAGGATACTGACTTAGGTCTGTTCCGTTTTGTTCAAATAAATACTTAAGCTTAGTTCTAGGTTTATCGCTGTCGATCCAATTGATGAAATCTTTAATTGGCCATCTGTTTTCTGTGATACCTTGGTGGTATAACACATCTCGTGAGCCCCATCTATATTTCTCATGTGTAATTTGAGAAGGAATTGGTGCACTTTCGTATGCTGCAACCTTCATTTGGTCTACATACCAATCTGTTTCAAAAAGACTGGTACAGACAATACGTACGTCTGTTCTGTAGTTTTCAATTTCTTGTGCATACCAAATTGGGAAGGTGTCGTTATCTCCTATTGTAAATAATATAGCGCCAACATCTTCTTGACATGAGTCTAAATATGCTTTTGCAGATGAATTTGCAGTGAATCTACCAGATCTATCATGGTCATCCCAATTCTGTACAGCCATTACTGTTGGTACGGCAAGTAAGGTGACGACAACTACTACTGGTGCTAATATTTTAGGTGTAATCCAATCTTTAAAGCTGTCATAAAGCCCGTATACTCCTAAACCTATCCAAAGGGCAAAAACATAGAATGATCCAACTAATGAATAATCACGTTCACGAGGTTGAAAAATACCTGGGTTGGTGTAAAATTGAATAGCCAAACCTGTAAACAGGAAGAATATCAGCAATACCCAAAATTGCTTTTTGTCTTTTGAGACCTGAAAAACAATACCAATAATCCCTAAAATTAAGGGCAAAAAGAAATATGTATTTCTGCCTGGGTTGTTTTGTATATCGCTTGGTAAGTTGTCTTGACTGCCTAATCTCATGCTGTCAATTGCATTTATACCACTTAGCCAGTTCCCATTTTCATTGTATCTACCTTGAACATCATTCTGCTTTCCAACAAAATTCCACATGAAGTAACGTAAGTACATATAGTTGAACTGAAACTCAAACATGTATTTTACATTGTCCCACACGGTTGGTGGTTGTACTTCTATGTACTCATCAAAACGCTTTAAAAAGCTAATATATTGGTCAGCACCAATCTCGCCATTTGCAAAACCTATTTTAACTTGTTCTGCGGCTTGTCTTAATTCTTGATTTGGTTTCGTAATTCTGAAATCTAATGCTCCAAAATAACGCATGTAGTTTTCTGCATTTTGTGAGCTCCACATTCTAGGTAGTAAACCTTGATGTTTTGGATTAGGACCTTGAACTGCATCTACATATTTGTTTACAATAATATATTTGCCAAGCGCATAATCTTTTTCATATTTAGGTTTGCCGTCTTGGTCTTCACCTGCAGGCGCAAACATGTCGGAATAATAGGTACCGTAAACTGGACTATCAACACCTGGGTATTGCTCTCTATTGTAATACGCTAAAAGTGCTCGCGCATCTTCTGGATTGTTCTCGTTGATAACAACCTTGGCATTTGCTCTAATTGGTAACATTAACCAAGATGAAAAGCCTAAGAATAAAAACATCATACAAAGAACAATGGTGTTTCCTGTTCTGTAATTGTTTTTTCTTGTATAGCTTAATGCGAAGTAAAAAGCGGCTATGAATAGTAGCCCTATAATAATAGATCCAGAGTTAAATGGTAACCCTATGCTATTAATAAAGAACACTTCTCCCCAACCAAAAAGTTGAAGAATATAGGTAAGTGAAAATTTATATACCAACATTAAAATGGCAATAACAATAATGTTTGCCAGTAAAAAGTTTTTTACAGTAGTCTCTTTGTAAGTTTTAAAATAATAAAGTAGCCCAATTGATGGTATTGCCAAAAAGCCCATAAATTGTATACCGAAAGTAAGACCTACAACGAAAGAGATTAATACGATCCATTTGTTACCTCGCGGATCATCTAAATTATCAACCCATTTTAAGCCCATCCACAGTAATAAAGCCATTATAAAACTTGCCATGGCGTATACTTCAGTTTCTACGGCATTAAACCAAAAACTATCAGAGTAAGTAAATGCTAGGGATCCAACTAAAGCGCTGCCAAATACTGCAATTGCTTTACTATTGGTAAACGGACCATCTTTATCAATCAGTTTTCTGGTGATATTCGTAATTGTCCAGAACATGAATAAAATGGTGAAAGCACTTGAAACACCAGATACGAGGTTGACCATCATAGCAACTTGGCTAGGTTCTAAAGCGAACATAGCAAAGAATGCGCCTATCATTTGTAGTAATGGTGCGCCTGGTGGGTGACCCACTTGAAGCTTGGCGGCTGTTGCAATATACTCTCCCGCATCCCAAAAACTATTGGTGGGTTCTACGGTAATGTAGTATGTAATAAGTGCTATGAAAAATACGGACCATCCTAATATAGTGTCCCACTTGTGGTAGTTCTTTGAAAACATGAAGCTTGGGTTAAACCTAAGTGGCGAATTTACTAATTAATATAGAAAGGAATGAACTATTTTTATAAACCTTTAACATAGGTAAAGTAGATTTTTTTCATTTTTACTTTAAAAAATGTTTGGTGAAACAAAACTTTGTTTTAAATTTGCAGCCTCTTAAAAAGGTATTGGCCCATGGTGTAATGGTAACACTTCGGTTTTTGGTACCGTCATTCAAGGTTCGAATCCTTGTGGGCCAACTAAGAGAGCAAATATAATCCCGATGTCATTTGATATCGGGATTTTTGTTTTTTATGATTTAAATCATTTTATTTTAATTTGAACTGTAAGACCTTCGCTATTCATTCATATTTAAAAGCTGAATATGTAGAAATGATGAACTGTATGTAAGTATTTTTGTACATTTAGTCCGATAACGTTACAAATTCATCGGAAAAGAAACCATTTCGATCGTGTTATTATATACTTTGGTACCCTAAAGAACTTAACCCTATGAAACTCTCTCCAAAAGTTTTAAAGATATTATTGATTGTTGTTTTGCTTGGATTTGGAATTGGATTCTATATGCAAGACGTAAAACATGAAGAAAGTACGGCTCATGCTTGGAAGGCGAATCGCTATAATTTAGATCGCTTTAATAAAATCATGGAGTACAATAACAAAATGAACTCTTCTAACTGGAGAGTATTAAAAGATAGTATAGATCAGCAGTTAGATACCCTTATGATACTTCGTTTTCGTAAAGAAGTAGATAGTTTGGATGATGCTGAACCACAAGCATACAGCGATCAGGTTGAAGTGCATGCTTCATTTATGCCTCAATAACTCTTTCAATTTTGTATTATAATTAGTACTGCTTTGTAATCCCTTTTTAGATAGTATCCTCAGGGCTTATTTGTTCTGGGGTGTCATTTTTAGGTTCGATCAGTTCTTTGTTTTCCGACTGTCTAATTGCATCTTCAGCTAAATTCCTTTCTGCAATCTCTTCGTCAATTTCATCTAGCATAGTGCCCATTTTTCGTTTATCGCGAATCATGGCCCATGTCATTACTAAACTGGTAGCAATTATTACGAACAGTAGAATGCCAGATTCGAAACCTTCAATTTGTGCTTCCATTGGTATTGCGTAGAATAGTAATACCGTGATCAATCCTCTTGGGGCGATAAATAATTGTGGAAGCATATCCTTGCCAACAAAAACAATAAGTACTAAAAAGCGTATGATATAAATCGATGCTATAATCAGTAAACTGACAATGGCTACGTTAACGCTTAGCAGTGATGATAATACAATGGTGATACCAAATATTACAAAGAAAAAAGTACGGACTACGAATGCTGTTTCTAGAGTAACAATATGAAGTTCATGGTAAATTTGTTGCATTCGTTCATTTTCTAGAAAAATCTTTGTTTTCCCTGGAAAGAACAAATTTACATTCTTAACAATTAGACCAAAAACAAGTATAATGATCAAAGAAGATAGATGCATTTTTTTTCCAATTGCATAAAGAAGTAGTAGAACGGAAATAAGTAAGAATAGTTTGGCTTGGCTTTTAATACGTTGAAAGACTAATATTATGGCGTAGCTAGCGACCAAAGCAATAACTATAGTAACAACCAGATTTATTCCAAAACCCACAGCCCCTGTATCTTCTGCAGGGTTTAGTTTTCCTGTTAAAAAGTAAAACATCATGATACCCATGATATCAGAAAAGGTACTTTCATAAATATGGAATTCTTTTTTCTCTTCGCTCAATCCGCCTACGCTAGGTATAATTATAGCACTAGATAATATGGATAATGGTGTAGCGTATAGCCATGCAGATTGCATGGTCATATTAGGTATAAATTGATTTAGAATTAAAGCGGCGACATAAGCAGATCCTACTAAACCAATTAGCGCAATTGCCATAGATTTTAAAATTGGCCATAACTTTTCTTTCTTTAATTCTAATTCTAAAGCTGCCTCTAAGACAATCATTATTAGTCCTACTGTTCCAAGAATTTCTAACGAACCTTTAAAGTCTGGTATTTCTGGTATAAAAAATTCAAGTCCTATTTTGATGAGAATACCCAAGACAATAAGCATGAGCACAGCCGGTATATTGGTTTTTTTAGAGATGCCGTTAAAAAAGAATGATAATACTACAATTAAGGACGCACCTATAATTAGATTGTAAGATGAAAGAATTTCCATTAGTGTTATTTTGGTTGGTGTTAGGCTAAAAATAAGATAATTTCTAAAAGCGCATATTTTTTGTTGTACTTATTATTTATTTTGATTGTTTTCATAGTGAATGAATTAGGTGTAAATAGACTATTGTAGGAAAATAAATTTATTGTATATTTGCAAAGCTGAAAGGATATAAAAGTATTCATGAGGGGACAATTAGTCCCCTCTTTTATTACTTATTATTTATGCTAAAGGAAAAAGTAAAAGAATTATTGGAACAAGGTCTTCAAGAAGATCCCTCCCTGTTTTTAATCGATTTCACTATGGGTGCTGATAATAGCATTCATGTTGTAATAGACGGTGACTATGGAGTTACGGTTAATGATTGTATAAAAATAAGTAGGGCTATTGAAAATGATTTAGATCGTGAAGAACACGATTTTTCCCTTGAAGTTGCCTCTGCAGGTGCAGCGGCTCCGTTGGTTATGCCTCGTCAATATGTGAAGAATATTGGTAGAAAACTTGAAGTTCGTACAAACGACGATAAGTTTGAGGGAAATTTGACCGCTGTAAATGATGATTCTATTGTTTTGGAGTGGAAAGCTAGAGAGCCTAAGCCGATAGGTAAAGGAAAAGTGACCGTTCAGAAAAAAGAAGAAGTAAATTTTTCAGATATTATTAAAGCAAAAGTTGTATTAAAATTTTAATTGTAATTACCAATGGAAAATATTGCGTTAATTGAATCTTTCTCAGAGTTTAAGGACGATAAGTTCATAGACAGGGTAACATTGATGGCCATTTTGGAAGATGTTTTTAGAAATGCGCTTAAAAAGAAGTTTGGTTCAGATGATAACTTTGATATCATTATCAACCCAGATAAAGGTGATTTAGAAATTTGGAGAAACCGTATCGTTGTAAACGATGGTGAGGTTGAAGAGCCGAATGAAGAAATTTCATTAACTGCTGCTCGTAAAATTGAGCCAGATTTTGAAGTTGGTGAAGATGTGTCTGAAGAAGTGAAGTTGATTGATTTAGGAAGAAGGGCTATTTTGGCATTACGTCAAAATCTTATTTCTAAAATTCATGAGCATGACAATACAACTATTTATAAGCACTTTAAAGATTTAGAGGGCGAAATATATACGGCAGAGGTTCATCACATTCGTCATAAAGCTATTATTTTGTTAGATGACGAAGGTAATGAGATAATCTTGCCAAAAGATAGGCAGATACCTTCAGATTTCTTCCGTAAGGGAGATAATGTAAGAGGTATTATTGAAAGTGTAGAATTAAAAGGTGCTAAACCTACCATAATAATGTCTAGAAGTTCACCTAAATTCTTGGAGCAATTGTTCTTTCAGGAAATACCTGAGGTGTTCGATGGATTAATTACTGTTAAGAAAGCGGTTAGAATACCAGGAGAAAAAGCGAAGGTTGCTGTAGACTCTTATGATGACCGTATTGATCCGGTAGGTGCCTGTGTAGGTATGAAAGGATCTAGAATTCATGGTATTGTTCGTGAATTAGGTAATGAAAATATAGATGTTATCAACTGGACGGCTAACCCTCAATTGTTAGTTACTAGGGCATTGAGTCCTGCAAGAGTTTCTTCTGTTAAGTTGAATGAAGAAAAGATGACAGCGCAAGTTTACTTGAAGCCAGAAGAGGTTTCTAAAGCTATTGGTAGAGGTGGGCATAATATTAGATTAGCTGGTCAATTAACTGGTTATGAGATAGATGTGTTCCGTGAAGGAGTAGAGGAAGATGTTGAATTAACAGAGTTCTCTGATGAAATCGATGCTTGGATTATAGAGGAATTCAAGAAGATCGGATTTGATACAGCACGTAGCGTCTTAGAACAAGATGTTAACGATTTAGTGAAGCGTACAGATTTAGAAGAGGAAACTATTTTAGAAGTTGTGCGTATCCTAAAAGAAGAATTAGAAGATTAGCTATATATTAGCACTTAAATAAAAGAACGGGAATCAGTATTTATGGCAGACAATGCAAAAATAAGGCTTAATAAAGTTCTACGTGAACTTAATATTTCCTTGGATAGGGCAGTGGACTTTCTTAACGGAAAAGGACATGATGTGGAAGCGAGGCCTACCACAAAAATTTCCGATGATGTTTATCAAGTTTTGCTTGACGAGTTCCAGACGGATAAGAGTAAAAAGGTAGCTTCAAAGGAAGTTGGCGAGGAAAAGCGTAAGGAGAAGGAGGCAATTCGAGTTCGATTAGAAAAAGAACAAGAAGATCGTCGCTTGTCCCGTGAGCGAAGAAACGCTGAATCAGAAGAGAAAGCTTTGGTTGGTAAGGTTGAACTTTCCGGACCTAAAATGGTCGGTAAAATAGATCTTAATCCTAAGAAAAAAGTTAAGGAAGAACCTGTTAAGGCGACTCCGAAAGCTGAGGAAAAGGTTGCTCCCAAAGTAGAAGAAAAAGCTGCGCCTAAGGTTGAGGTTAAGGAAACTAGAAAGGTAGTCTTACAGGGTCCTAAGATAGTTTCTCAACCGATAAAGAAGCCAGAGGTAAAGAAAGAAGAACCTAAAGTTGAAGCTCCAAAAGCGGCTGCGCCTAAAGTTGAGGAAACTAAGAAGCCAGAAGTTAAAAAGGAAGTTGCTAAAGTAGAGCCTGTAGCTGAAGTTGCTCCAGAGCCTGAAGCTCCAAAGACTATTGAGACTCAATATCAGAAACTATCAGGTCCAAAAATTGCAGGAGAGAAAATCGATCTTAGCAAATTTGAGAAACCTAAGAAAAAGAAGGAAGATAAAAAACCTGCTGCTGGTGCTGTTGATCGTAAAAAGAGACGTAGAAGAATTGTTACAAAAAATCCTTCTGGTCCTGGTCAAAGTAGAAATACTGGTAACACTGGTGATAGAAATAAAGGTAGAGGAAGATTTGCACCTGTTGCAAAGGTAGAGCCTACTGAAGAAGACGTTCAAAAACAAGTACGTGAAACCCTAGAAAAACTTCAAGGTAAATCTAAGAAGGGTAAAGGGGCTAAGTACAGAAGAAGTAAAAGAGATCAGCATCGTGAGCAGACTGAGAAAGATCTAGAACAACAGGAATTAGAGAACAAAGTACTTAAGGTTACTGAGTTCGTTACTGCAACTGAGGTTGCGACTATGATGGGTGTTTCTACGACCGAAATTATATCTGCTTGTATGTCATTAGGATTAATGGTAACGATGAATCAGCGTTTAGATGCTGAAACATTATCTATTGTAGCTGACGAGTTTGGTTATGAAGTTGATTTCGTTACTGCTGATATTGAAGAAAGTATAGTTGAAGAAGTTGATGCTCCTGAAGATTTAAAATCAAGAGCGCCTATTGTTACTGTAATGGGTCACGTGGATCATGGTAAAACATCTTTGTTGGATTATATCCGTAAAGAAAATGTTATTGCCGGTGAAAGTGGTGGAATTACACAACATATTGGTGCATATGGTGTAACTCTTGAGAATGGAGAGCGTATTGCTTTCTTAGATACACCTGGTCACGAAGCGTTTACCGCTATGCGTGCAAGGGGTGCTCAAGTTACAGATATTGCAATTATTGTAATTGCGGCAGATGATGATATTATGCCACAAACGAAAGAAGCAATTAGCCATGCACAAGCTGCTGGTGTGCCAATCGTTTTTGCAATAAACAAAGTAGATAAGTCTACTGCTAACCCAGATAAGATTAAAGAAGGTTTAGCACAAATGAACTTACTGGTAGAAGATTGGGGTGGTAAAATACAATCACATGATATTTCTGCTAAAACTGGTTTAGGTGTTAAAGAATTATTGGAGAAAGTTTTACTTGAAGCAGAATTGTTAGAGTTAAAAGCAAATCCAGATAAGCATGCTACAGGTACTGTGGTAGAAGCTTTCTTAGATAAAGGTAAAGGTTATGTGTCTACTGTATTAGTTCAGTCGGGTACACTTAAAATAGGTGATTATGTATTAGCTGGTACCACAAGTGGTAAAATTAAGGCAATGCAAGATGAAAGAGGTCATACTGTTAAGGAGGCTGGGCCGTCTACACCAATATCTATTTTAGGTCTTGATGGTGCTTCGCAAGCAGGTGATAAGTTCTATGTGTTAGAAGATGAACGTGAGGCAAAACAAATTGCTTCAAGAAGATCTCAATTACAACGCGAGCAGTCTGTTAGAACACAACGTCATATAACACTTGATGAAATCGGAAGAAGAATTGCATTAGGTGATTTCAAAGAGCTTAATATTATCCTTAAAGGTGATGTTGATGGTTCTGTTGAAGCCCTTACGGATTCTTTCCAGAAATTATCTACCGATGAAATTCAGGTAAATATTATTCATAAAGCAGTTGGTCCTATTACAGAATCAGATGTGTTGTTAGCTTCGGCTTCAGATGCTGTTATAATTGGTTTTAATGTTAGACCAATGGGTAATGCTAAGGCAATCGCTGAAAAAGAGGAAATTGATATCCGTATGTATTCTATTATATATGCAGCGATTAATGATCTTAAAGATGCGATGGAAGGTATGTTGTCTCCTGAAATGAAGGAAGAGATATCTGGTACTGCTGAGATTAGAGAGACATTTAAGATTTCTAAAATTGGTACCATTGCAGGTTGTATGGTAACTACTGGTAAAATATTTAGAAACTCTAATATTAGGTTGATACGTGATAGCGTAGTAATTTACACAGGTACTTTGACTTCTTTAAAACGATTTAAAGATGATGTTAGAGAGGTAGCAAAAGGATATGACTGTGGTCTTCAGATCAAGAACTATAATGATATCAATGAAGGTGATATTGTTGAAGCATTCCAAGAGGTTGCTGTGAAGAAGAAATTGAAGTCTAAATAGAATTTCAATAAAAGAGTTTTTTAAATCTCTTTAAAAATAAAGCAAAAAAAAATCGACCTATTTGGTCGATTTTTTTGGTTTTAATAACATTGCGTCAGGATACTTAATTCGTACCTCATTAAACTTTCTCTCCGCATCTAACTTAGAAGTGAATCTGCCTACTCTTACTCTGTAAGTAGGTGAGTCAAAATCTATTTTTGATGACAAATCAGGAAAATCTTCCTCAACATTTGCTTTTATTCTTTGTGCTTTGGCGTAATTTCCAAAACCAACCTGTATTCTGTAATATTCGTTATTACTTAGTGAGGATTTGTAGATTTCTAACAATTGATCAATCTTTGGGTTTTGTTCAATGTTCACATTTGCACCTTGCGCATAGCTAAATTGAGCAAAACAAGCAAAAACCACGATGGTACTTAGAATTTTCATAACCTATTTTTAATTTTATTTTCGTTATTGACAAAAGTAATTTATTAAGGATCAAACAAATAAATCAGGATCTATTTAGAATATTTCTAAATTGTAAATTATAGATACATTAACATTTTCCAAATAAAGTCTATGTCGTATTTTTGTCTTCGATTTAGGCATTTGGTGGATTGTAATTGGTTTCATCTATGACCAAAATCATGCCAAGATTCCGATAGAAATATTCGATAATATGAAAAAGGTTCCAAACCGAAATCAGTTTTCTAAAATTTTAGGTTTATCCCTAATAGTTTTTTTGCTTTTTGTAAGTCCGTTAACAGCGCAGGATACTCCTGTTGCCGACGCTTCAGCTACTGAGGTGGCTGCTGGTGCTGGGGATGCAAAAAATGGTAAAGCATTGTTCAATCAGAACTGTGCGGCTTGTCATGCGTTGAATCGTAAGATGACCGGACCTGCATTAGAAAATGTAGAAAGTAGATTAAGTGAAGATGAAGGTTTAGATAAAGATTGGTTGTATGCTTGGATAAAAAATAGTCCTGGTGTTATCAAGTCAGGTGATGCTTATGCTAATAAGCTTTATGCTGAGTACAATCAAGCGGCAATGACTGCTTTCCCAACTTTGTCTAATAGTGATATTGATGATATATTAGCGTATACCGCTGCGGCTCCGGCTGCTGCGCCAGCTCCTGCTGCAGGTGATGTTCAAGCTGCTGCTGCAACTACAGGTTCTTCTGGTGTATCTAACGAGATTATATTGGGTGCCTTGGTGCTTGTGTTTGGTCTGTTAGTGGTTATGTTGTTGTTGGTAAATAAAACTTTGCAACGAATAGCTCAGGCAAACGGTATCGTTCTTGAAAAAGATAACGCTGCAAAAAGAACTCCGATTTGGAAAGCATTTGCTCAAAATCAATTTTTGGTTTTAGTTACTGCAATTATCTTGTTATTAGGTAGTGCGTATTTTGCTTATGGTTGGATGATGCAGGTTGGTGTTGATCAAGGTTACGCGCCTATTCAGCCAATACACTATTCTCATAAAGTACATGCTGGTGATAATAAAATTGAATGTAAGTATTGTCACTCTTCAGCTAGGGTTTCTAAGCATTCAGGTATTCCTTCGTTGAATGTATGTATGAACTGTCATAAATCAGTTTATGAGTATACTGGTAATCCTGAAGGTCCTTCGCAAGAAGATTTAGAGAACGGTTACACAAACGAATTCTATACTGGCGAGATTAAGAAATTGTACAAAGCAGTTGGATGGGATGAAGAAACTCAAAGTTATACTGGTGATAGTCAGCCTGTAGAATGGGTTAGAATTCATAACCTTCCTGATTTTGCTTATTTCAATCACTCACAGCACGTTTCTGTTGCAGGTGTTGAATGTCAAACTTGTCACGGTCCTGTAGAGGAAATGGAAATTATGTATCAATACTCTCCATTAACAATGGGCTGGTGTATTGATTGCCATAGAGAAACAAATGTGAAAGTTGAAGGTAATGAGTACTACGAGAAAATTCATGCTGAGCTTTCTAAGAAGTACGGTGTAGAGAATTTAACAGCTGCTCAATTGGGTGGACTGGAATGTGGTAAATGTCACTATTAATAATAATTTAAAGAAGCTAATTACAGATAATACGTATGGCATCAAACAAAAAATATTGGAAAAACGAGGCGGAGTTAAATCCTAACGATTCCATTGTTGAGGCGCTAAAGCAGAATGAATTTGTAGAGCAGATTCCTGTGGATGATTTCTTGGGTGACAAGGAAACTTTGTCCTCTACAAGTACAAATCGTAGAGATTTCTTGAAGTATGTTGGGTTTAGTACCGCAGCTGCTTCTTTAGCAGCATGTGAAGGTCCGGTTGTAAAATCGATTCCTTATGTGGTATTGCCAGAAAATATAGTTCCAGGGGTTGCTAATTACTATGCAACAACTATTGCTAACGGATTTGATTTTGCAAGCATATTAATTAAGACGCGAGAGGGTCGTCCTATAAAAGTTGAGAATAACACCTTAGCTAAAATTGGAGGTTCTGCTAATGCGAGAATTCAGGGTTCTGTTCTTTCTTTGTACGATAGTACTAGATTGCAAGGACCGTTGGCAAATGGCGAGCCTGTTGAATGGGATGTGTTGAATGCAGCGGTAAAAGCTAAAATGGCCGGACTTAAAGGTTCTGCTAAAAAAATAGCTGTACTTACGCAAACATATGCTAGTCCGTCAACGGATCGTTTAATGTCAGATTTAGTTGCGGCTAATGAAAATGTTGTTCATGTTACTTATGACGCAATTTCAGAAGATGCAGCGTTAACTGCTTTTGAAAATAAATATGGAGAGCGTGCTTTAGCGGATTATGATTTCGAAAAAGCTGGACTTATTGTTTCTTTTGGAGCGGATTTTATTGCTGATTGGCAAGGTGGTGGATATGATGCCGGTTATTCTAGGGGTCGTGTACCAAAGAATGGTAAAATGTCAAGACATGTGCAGTTAGAGGCGAATATGTCATTAACTGGTGCTAATGCAGATAAGCGTGTGGCTATGAAGCCAAGTGTGCAAAAAGTTGTTTTGGCTAAATTATATGGAAAACTAAATGGCACTTCGGTAGGTGGTAGCACTTCTGAGTATGATGCCTTGGTTGATTCTATAGCTGTAGAAATAAAGAAAGCAGGTTCTAGTGCGGTTGTTATAACTGGTTTAGATGATATTAATGCTCAGGCGGTTGTTTTAGCTATTAACGAAATGTTAGCTAGTAAGGCATTTGATGCTGCTGCTCCTAAGTATATTAGAAAGGGTAGTGTTAAGGCTGTAAATGCTTTGATTGCCGATATGAAAGCTGGTAGAGTTGGTGCTTTGTTAATGGACGGGGTTAATCCTGTGTATTCTTTGCCTAATGCAGCAGATTTTAAAGAAGGTTTGTCTAAAGTTGACCTTACAGTTGCATTTTCAACTAATTGGAATGAAACTACCGAAGCGGTGGAGTATGTAGGGGCAACAAACCATTACTTAGAGTCTTGGGGAGATGTTCAGATTAAGAAGGGGCATTATAGTTTAATGCAGCCTACAATTAAAGAATTATTTGATACCAAGCAGTTTCAAACAGTAATTTTAGGATTACTTGGAAGCGAGCAAACGTATTACGATTATATAAAAGATACTTGGTCTTCTTCTGTTCTTAACGGGGCTAGTTGGAACCAAGCATTGCAAGATGGTGTCTTTAGTGCAGATACCATGGTAGTTGCTGCTGAAGGTGTTACGCAGAATGTGGCGCCTGTAGTAGAAGACGCTGCAGAGGTTGTTGTCAATACTTCTATGGCTTCGGCTATACGTAGTTTGGCAAATACTACTAGTGATGGTATGGAGCTTACTTTGTATTCAAAAGTAGGTATGGGTGATGGTCAGCAAGCAAGTAATCCTTGGTTGCAGGAATTCCCTGATCCAATTACAAGAGTTTCTTGGGATAACTATGTTACTATTTCTAAAGCAGATGCTGTTGAGCTAGGTGTAGAGAATGTAAATGTCGCTAATGGCGGTATGGATGGTAACTATGTGAAACTTACCGTAAATGGAGTAAGTATAGAGCAAGTTCCTGTTGTTGTTCAACCTGGTCAAGCAAAAGGTACAGTTGGTCTTTCTTTTGGTTATGGTAAGAAAGTAGGATTGAAAGAAGATATGCAGACTGGGGTAAACGCCTTTACTTTGTATGATGGTTTCAGTGCAACACAATCTGTAAGTGTAGAGAAAGTAGCAGGTAACCACGAGTTTGCTTGTATTCAATTACATAAAACCCTTATGGGTAGAGGAGATATCATAAAGGAAACAACTTTAGAGATATTCAATACTAAAAATCATTCTGAGTGGAATGAGGTTCCTATGGTTTCTTTGGATCACCAAGAGGTACCTGCAACGTCTGTTGATTTGTGGGATAGCTTTGATCGTACCATTGGGCATCATTTCAATATGTCGATCGATTTAAATGCGTGTACCGGTTGTGGTTCATGTGTTATTGCTTGCCATGCTGAGAATAATGTACCAGTAGTTGGTAAAGCTGAAGTAAGAAAGTCAAGAGATATGCACTGGTTGCGTATTGATAGGTACTATTCTTCAGAAGAAACTTTTGAAGGTGATAATGCTAAGAAAGATGGTTTTGATGGTTTATTTGGTGATGCAGGTTCTTTAGGAGGTTTTGGTGAGTTAGAAGATCCTTCTGCTAATCCTCAGGTTGCTTTTCAGCCTGTAATGTGTCAACATTGTAACCATGCGCCTTGTGAAACTGTTTGTCCTGTAGCGGCAACATCTCACGGTAGACAAGGTCAAAATCAAATGGCTTATAACAGATGTGTAGGAACAAGATATTGTGCAAACAACTGTCCGTATAAAGTGCGTAGATTTAACTGGTTCTTGTATAATAACAATGACGAGTTCGACTTCCATATGAATAACGATTTGGGTAAAATGGTATTGAACCCAGATGTAAATGTTCGTTCTAGAGGTGTTATAGAAAAATGTTCTATGTGTATTCAAAAAACACAAAAAACTATTCTTGATGCTAAGAGAGATGGGCGTATTATTGCTGACGGAGAATTCCAAACAGCTTGTTCTTCTGCATGTAGTAATGGAGCCATTGTATTTGGTGATATTAATGATGAGAAGAGTAAAGTAGCAGAATTAAAAGCGAGTGACCGTATGTACCATTTATTGGAGCATGTAGGTACTCAACCAAATGTTTTCTATCACGTTAAGGTTAGAAACACCAACGAAGCATAAACAATAGTAGAAAGTAATTATAACAAAAGTCTATGGCGTCGCATTACGAAGCACCTATACGTAAACCCCTAGTTATTGGGAACAAAGGCTACCACGATGTAACTGTGGATATTGCCGCTCCAGTAGAAGGAAGAGCAAACAAGCACTGGTGGATAGTTTTTTCCATTGCCTTAGTGGCATTTCTTTGGGGAGTAGGTTGTATTATTTATACGGTCTCTACCGGTATCGGTACTTGGGGTCTTAACAAAACTGTAAACTGGGCTTGGGATATTACCAACTTCGTTTGGTGGGTAGGTATCGGTCACGCCGGTACATTAATTTCAGCAGTACTATTGTTATTCCGTCAGAAATGGAGAATGGCTATTAACCGTTCTGCAGAGGCAATGACAATTTTCTCTGTTGTTCAAGCAGGTTTGTTTCCAATTATTCACATGGGTCGTCCTTGGTTAGCGTATTGGGTACTTCCAATTCCAAATCAATTTGGTTCATTATGGGTAAACTTTAATTCACCACTTCTTTGGGATGTATTTGCGATTTCAACGTATCTATCTGTTTCTTTAGTGTTCTGGTGGACAGGTCTTCTTCCTGATTTTGCGATGATTCGTGATAGAGCTGTTTTACCTTTTCAAAAGAAGATATATAGTTTGTTAAGTTTCGGTTGGACTGGTCGCGCTAAAGATTGGCAACGATTCGAAGAAGTGTCATTGGTTCTTGCAGGTCTTGCAACACCTTTGGTATTATCAGTACACACCATTGTATCTTTTGATTTTGCTACCTCGGTAATACCAGGTTGGCATACAACTATCTTTCCACCGTACTTCGTTGCTGGGGCAATCTTCTCTGGTTTCGCAATGGTGAACACATTATTGATTATAATGAGAAAGGTGTGTCATTTAGAAAATTACATAACTATTCAGCATATTGAATTAATGAATATCGTAATCATGCTAACAGGTTCTATTGTAGGTTGTGCCTATATTACGGAGCTATTCATGGCATGGTACTCAGGTGTTGAATACGAGCAGTATGCATTCTTGAACAGGGCAACCGGACCTTACTGGTGGGCTTACTGGTCAATGATGACTTGTAACGTATTCTCTCCACAATTCATGTGGTTCAAAAAATTAAGAACTAGTATCATGTTCTCTTTCTTTATTTCTATTGTGGTAAACATAGGAATGTGGTTCGAAAGATTCGTGATTATTGTAACTTCTTTACATAGAGATTACCTTCCATCTTCTTGGACAATGTTCTCACCAACATTTGTTGATATCGGTATCTTTATTGGTACTATAGGTTTCTTCTTTGTATTGTTCTTATTATATGCTAGAACATTCCCTGTAATTGCACAGGCAGAAGTTAAGTCTATCTTGAAAGCATCAGGTGAGAAGTATAAAACATTAAGAGACTCTGGAAAGCCAATGTATCAAATTACAAAGTTAAAAGCAGAAGTTAAGGAGCCAATTACCGATGATGTTTTAATGGGTGAAGTAGTGCCTGCGGTAGGAGATAAAATAGGGGTTTCTGATCTGTTAAGTGCAGTGGGTACATTTGATGCAACCACACAAGAAGCTGATAATTTGAAAAAAGTTAAAGGTATCGGTCCTCAAATGGAGGCTACTCTAAACGAAATAGGAATTTACACATTTGCTCAAGTAGCTAGAATGACCGAGAGTGAATACAATTTGTTAGACTCTATTACAGGTTCTTTTCCAGGAAGAGCGCAACGTGATGACTGGGCAGGGCAAGCAGCAATTTTATTAAATAACAAAAGATAAATATGGCATCTAAAGTTATACACGCTTTTTACGATGATGATGATGTGCTAATGCTTGCCGTTAAAAGGGTTAAAGCAGCAAAGCTTCATATTGAAGAGGTATATTGTCCTTTTCCTGTACACGGATTAGACAAAGCAATGGGGTTAGCTCCAACAAGATTGGCGATTACAGCTTTTTTATATGGTTGTGTTGGTATTACCGTGGCAACTCTTATGATGAATTATATCATGATAGAAGATTGGCCTCAAGATATTGGCGGTAAGCCAAGCTTTAGTTATCTTGAGAATATGCCTGCATTTGTGCCTATTATGTTCGAATTAACGGTTTTCTTTGCAGCTCACTTAATGGTTATTACTTTTTATCTAAGAAGTAGATTATGGCCTTTTAAAGAAGCTGAAAATCCTGATGTTAGAACTACGGATGATCATTTTTTAATGGAGATTGAAATCCATGACAACGAGCAAGAATTAAGAGATTTATTAATTGATACTGGTGCAGTAGAAATTAATGTTTCAGAAAAAAACAGTCATTAAATATGAACAGTTTTAAGAAATTAGCAATACTATTCGGTTTAGCAATCGTAGTGACTTCATGTCAGAGTAAAGGTTCTCGGAATTATCAGTACATGCCTAATATGTATGAGTCTGTTGGTTATGAGACTTATGGTGAGGCAGACTTATTGCCAAATCAATCAGAGGCAATGTTGCCACCTGCGAATACTATTAATAGAGGTTGGTTACCTTACGAAATTGAAAATTCACCTGAAGGGAAAGAGTTATCAAGATTACAAAGTAGTCCATTAGATTCAATAAATGTTGAAACTAACTTGGCTAAAGGTGGTCAACTATATACCATTTACTGTGCAATTTGTCACGGTGATAAAGGTGATGGTAAAGGAACACTTGTAAAAAGGGAGAAGATATTAGGAGTACCTAGTTATGCTGATCCAGTAAGAAACTTGACAGTAGGATCTACATATTATACAATTCATTATGGATTGAATTCAATGGGGTCTTATGCATCTCAAATGAATACTGAAGAGATGTGGCAAGTATCTGAGTATGTAATGACACTGAAACAAGATTTAACCAAATAATAGGTAAACAATACTATGTATACGTTTTCAAATAGACTTAAAATAGCTTCCTTCGTTCTAATGATAGTAGGTGCATTAGGAATTCTTGGAGGATTTGTTATGGCTCCTGGAACTATAGCAGAGGCGAAAGAAATGGTTGCAAGTCATGACGGAGGTCATGGTGATGCCCATGGAGTAGAGGCTGAACATGTAACGAAAGAAAATGATCATGCAGTTGCTGAAGCTCATGGAGAAGAACACGATTCTTCTCATGATCAGCATTTGTTAGATCAATTACAGAATAGACCTTGGGCGGCATTATATGTTGCAGCATTCTTCTTTTTTATGATATCATTAGGGGTGTTGGCTTTTTATGCTATACAACGTGCTGCACAGGCAGGTTGGTCTCCATTGTTATTTAGAGTAATGGAAGGGATTACTTCTTACTTGGTTCCTGGTGGAATTATCGTATTTGTGATATTGCTTCTTTCTGTACTTCATATGAACCACTTGTTTATTTGGATGGATGAAACAGTGGTTGCTCATGATGCTTTACTTCAAGGTAAAGCGGGATATTTAAATCCTACATTTTTCTTAATTAGAGCAGCTATATTTTTAGCAGGTTGGATTGGATATAGAGAATACTCTAGAAAATTATCTATTGCTCAAGATGCCTCAGATGATAATTCAAACTTTAAATTGAACTTTAGAATATCTGCTGGTTTCTTAGTATTCTATCTTATATCTGAGTCTATTATGTCTTGGGATTGGATTATGAGTGTTGAGCCACATTGGTTTAGTACATTGTTTGGATGGTACATTTTTGCTAGCATGTTCGTATCTGGTATTACTGTTATCGCGATGGTTACAATCTACTTGAAATCTAAAGGTCATTTGCCAGACGTTAATAATAGTCATATTCATGATTTGGCTAAATTCATGTTCGGTATTAGTATCTTTTGGACATACCTATGGTTCTCTCAATTCATGTTAATTTGGTATTCTAACATACCTGAAGAGGTAACGTATTACGTAACTAGAATTGCTGACTATAGATTACCTTTCTTTGGTATGGTGGCTATGAACTTCTTGTTCCCTGTTCTATTATTAATGAATAGTGATTATAAGAGAATCAATTGGTTCGTAATTTTAACAGGTATAGTAATCCTTGCAGGTCACTATATGGATATCTTTAATGCCATTATGCCATCTACAGTTGGTGATAACTGGTTTATTGGTATTCCTGAAATTGGTTCTGTATTATTTTTTGCAGGTCTATTTATATTCTGGATATTCAGAGCGATTTCAACACAACCGCTGCAACCAAAAAGAAATCCTTTTATTGAAGAAAGTAGACACTTTCATTACTAGTAATTAAGTAAGTATAACATTTATATATACAATGACGACATTATTAACTTTAGCTGTACTTGTTCTTGTAGCCATTGCCATTTGGCAATTGACTAAAATATTTGAATTATCTCAGCTTAAAACAGAACAGCACCAAATAGCAACGGATAGCGATAATAAGAATAACGGATACATGTTATTCGCATTCTTGGTATTCATCTACGGAATTACAATTTTCAGTTTCTGGAAGTACGGTAAATTTTTACTACCTGAAGCTGGTTCTGCTCATGGTGAAGAGTATGATAGCTTGATGTTAGTATCAATGGTTATTATATTTATAGTACAGACATTAACACAGGCATTATTACATTATTTCGGTTATAAGTATTCTGGTCAGAAAGGTCAGAAAGCATTGTTTTACGCTGATAATGATCGTTTAGAGTTCATCTGGACAATCATACCTGTAATTGTACTAGCCGGTCTTATACTTTGGGGATTATACACATGGACAACCATTATGGATGTTAATGATGAAGATGACCCAATTATAGTGGAGTTATATGCACAGCAATTTAACTGGACTGCTAGATATGGTGGTGGAGATAATGTTTTAGGTGGTGCTAACGTTAGAATGATCGATATAGATAAAGCAAATGTGTTAGGTTTGGATGAATCTGATACTTATGGGCATGACGATGTTATTGTTAAAGAATTGCATTTGCCGGTAGGTAGAAAAGTGAATTTTAAAATGCGTTCTCAAGATGTATTGCACTCTGCTTATATGCCTCACTTTAGAGCACAGATGAACTGTGTACCAGGTATGATTACTGAATTCTCGTTTACACCGATTTACACAACTGAAGAAATGAGAATGAATGAAGATGTAGTGGATAAGGTGAAGAGAACTAATAAACTTCGTGCAGAGAAAGCTGTTAGAACAGGAGAGGCGATTGATCCTTGGGAATTTGATTATATCTTGCTTTGTAATAAGATTTGTGGAAAATCACATTACAATATGCAGATGAAGATAATTGTAGAAACTGAAGAGGAGTACAATGAATGGATGAAAGGTCAGTCAACATTTGCTGAGACGGTAATGAAGGATGAAACTAGTCCTGCATTTAATACTGTAAGTTCAGTTTCAATAGGAGAGTAGTTTTATACTCAAGTCAACAAAGCTATAATAAGAAAATTAATATAAATAAGATTACGATTATGTCAGCAACAGCACATGCACATGTAGATGATCACGCACACGACGATCATGGACATCATCATAAAGAAACTTTTGTAACAAAGTATATCTTTAGCCAAGACCATAAAATGATTGCCAAACAATACCTTATAACGGGTGTATTGATAATGGGTTTTATTGGTATTGCAATGTCATTATTATTTAGAATGCAATTGGCGTGGCCAGGTGAGGCATTTCCAATATTTGAGGCTCTTTTAGGAAAATGGGCTCCAGGTGGAGTTATGGATGCTGATGTTTATTTAGCTTTAGTAACAATGCATGGTACTATCATGGTATTCTTTGTACTTACAGCAGGTTTAAGTGGTACGTTTAGTAACTTATTGATTCCGTTGCAAATTGGTGCTCGAGATATGGCATCTGGTTTCCTTAATATGGTATCATTCTGGTTGTTCTTTGTTTCAGCGGTTGTAATGGTTATTTCATTATTTGTTGAAGCAGGTCCGGCAGCAGCTGGATGGACAATTTATCCACCTTTAAGTGCATTACCAATGGCACAACCTGGTTCTGGTTTAGGTATGACTTTATGGTTGAGTTCAATGGCGATTTTCATTGCATCATCTCTTATTGGATCTTTGAACTACATAGTAACGGTTATAAACTTAAGAACTAAAGGAATGTCAATGACAAGATTGCCTTTAACTATATGGGCTTTCTTTGTAACAGCTATTATTGGGGTAGTTTCTTTCCCAGTTTTATTGTCTGCAGCATTATTACTGATTATGGATAGAAGTTTTGGTACTTCTTTCTTCCTTTCAGATATATTTATTCAAGGTGAGGTTTTACATTATCAAGGTGGTTCGCCAGTATTATTTGAACATTTATTCTGGTTCTTAGGACACCCGGAGGTTTATATTGTGATTTTACCAGCAATGGGATTAGTATCTGAGATTATGGCTACTAGTGCGCGTAAACCTATTTTTGGTT
The DNA here is from genome assembly GCF_900142175.1 of Maribacter aquivivus. NCBI lineage: Bacteria > Pseudomonadati > Bacteroidota > Flavobacteriia > Flavobacteriales > Flavobacteriaceae > Maribacter > Maribacter aquivivus. The sequence goes on from NZ_FQZX01000001.1 coordinate 1,575,787, forward strand.
ACCGTGCTATGATTGCTTCCATACTTGCAATTGCTTTTCTTTCAACGATTGTTTGGGGTCACCATATGTTCATTTCTGGTATGAATCCATTTTTAGGATCTGTATTTACATTTACAACTTTATTAATTGCGATACCTTCAGCGGTAAAAGCATTTAACTGGATTACAACACTCTGGAAAGGTAATTTGCAATTAAATCCTGCAATGCTATTTAGCATTGGCTTTGTATCTACATTCATAACAGGTGGTTTAACAGGTATTGTTTTAGGAGATAGTACATTGGATATAAATGTTCATGATACCTATTTCGTAATTGCTCACTTCCACTTAGTAATGGGTATCTCTGCATTATATGGTTTGTTTGCTGGTGTTTACCATTGGTTCCCTGTAATGTTCGAAGGAAAACTTTTAAATAAAAATCTAGGTTATGTGCATTTTTGGGTAACTGCGGTAGCTGCTTATGGTGTATTCTTTCCAATGCATTTTGTTGGTATGGCAGGCGTACCAAGAAGATATTATGAAAACACGGCGTTTCCAATGTTTGATGAACTAGCAGATATACAAGTATTAATGACCGTATTTGCTATTATTGCAGGTGCTGCTCAATTAGTGTTCGTTGCAAACTTTATTTATAGTGTATTCTATGGTAAGGTTGGTCCAGTTAACCCTTGGAAATCTAATACGTTAGAATGGACTGCGGAACAGAAGCATATTCATGGTAACTGGGCAGGTCCAATACCAGAGGTTCATAGATGGTCTTATGATTATAGTAAAGTTGATGAGAATGGAGAATATTACATTCCAGGTCAAGATTACATTCCTCAGCATATACCGCTACAGGAAAATGAAGAAGAAATGAGTCATTAACCTTCAATAATTTATATAAGAGCCCAACTAGTAATAGTTGGGCTTTTTTTTGCAATCTTCTTAAGATATTGCTAAGTTGTTTTATTATTACATAAAATTAAATACCTTCAATTTTTAAATAGAAGTTTAAATTATGAAAAAGTTCACCCTACTTGTTATTGTATTATTTATTTCAGTTAATGGTTTCTCTCAACGTAAACCAAAGATAAAAGGGAATAAAAATGTCATTGAAGTAAGAGAAGATTTAGAACCTTTTACAGCGATTGAATTAGTAGATGATTTGGATATCGTGATTCAGAAATCTACTACTGAAGGTTATGCTTTGGAGCTAGATGATAATTTATTGGATGTTCTTAAGTTCAAAGTAGATGATGGTGTTCTTAAAATATCATCATTCTATAATATCACATCAAAGAAGAAACTAGAAATCACTATTTTCTTTCAAGAATTAAGTAGTATAAAAATGCTCAATGGTAAAATTAGCATGAAAGATGTTATTTCTACCAATCGTCTAAGAGTACAAACTTTTGGTACTTCTAGGTTAGAATTAAACGCTACTGCAGATATTATGGATATTACAATGGAAGAAATAAGTTCTGGTGATTTTAATTTAGCAAGTGATTCATTGAATATAACCTTAAAGGATAGAATAGATGTAAAATTGTATAGTACAGGAGCCAGCAACAATATTTACATGTATAAAAATGCTTCAGCGAAAGTAGAGGGTAATGCAGATTACTTAATGGCGAAAATGTACGGTAATAGCTCTTTAAAAGCAGCTGACCTGCAAGCTAACTATGTGCTTCTAATTACTGAAGATTCGCCAGATATTGAAGTCAGAGCATTAAAAACTTTACAACTTAGTTCAAAAGGAGGTACTAGAACAAAATTATATGGTGAACCACAAATTACCATTCTAGACTTTCTAGATACCTCGCGATTAGAAAAGGAGCGAAACTAATTCGCTATAGGTGCTGTCATTAAATGATTAGGTATGCCAAAACCATCTACAAGACTATTTAAATGTGGTCTTAGCTCGGTACATAGACGTTCAACACGTTGGCGTATAGCTTTTGACTTGGTTCCACTAATGTAGCCTTGTTCTAAATACCAAGAAGCATCTTTTCTTATTTCGGAAAGTGCGTATAAAGTTCCTAATTTTTCAAATAGTTCTTTGTATTCTGGGTCAGTAATTGTGCTTGTATGCTCTATAAATGATTTATAAGCCAGTTCGGCACTATATGCCTTGCCTAGAGTCATTAAATGAGTTTGAACCTTTAAAAATGCTTGATAAGACGGAATACCTTTTTTAATATATCCCCTAATGCGCATAGCAATTGTATAGGTAAGTCTTCTTGTTCTATGCTCAAAGGCATGAACATGAAACTTTGGATTGTATAAATGGTCTTTATCTGTCTTGTTCGTGTATAGCGGATTTATGGTAGAAAGCTTATCACTTAGTTGAGAGCTTAACAATTTTAATACCGTTGAAAAGCCTGCGCTATTAAATTCAGCTTTAAAATCTGAAAGTACGCCTTTAGCTGCTAGTTGTAAGAGTACATTGTTGTCGCCTTCAAAGGTGGTGAATATATCTACATCGCCTTTTAGATCTGCAATTCTGTTTTCTAACAGATAGCCTTTTCCGCCACAGGCTTCACGACATTCTTGAATAGCATCGTTAGCATACCAGGTAATAATAGATTTAAGACCTGCCACCTGTGTTTCAACTTGTCTTTTGTCTGGTTGAGTTTCATCGCAGTAAAGCGTCATCATTTTATCTAATGTAATGTGATATACATATGCACTTGCGACCAGCGGAGTTAGACGTAATTGATGTGATGGATAATCCATCAATAAGTCTTCTTGTATTTTTACACTATCATTGAATTGTCTTCTTTTTAAAGCATGTTTGATAGCTACGGTTAGCGCATATTTGGCTCCGCCTAAACCTGCTCTCGCAACACAAATTCTACCACCTACTAAAGTACCCAGCATGGTAAAGAATCGTTTGTTCGGATTTTTAATTTCTGAATAGTATTCTCCATTACCTAAAATGGTTCCGTACTTGTTTAGTAAATTTTCTTTTGGTACTTCAACTTGATTAAACCAAATCTTCCCATTATCAACACCATTTAGACCAAGTTTATAACCGTTGTCTTCAACTCTTATACCTGGTAGTAGCTCATGCTTTTCATTTCTAAGTGGTACTAGAATCGCATGAACGCCTTCATTTTTGCCATTAATAATGAGTTGGGCAAATACAGATGCCATTTTTGAATGAATAGCATTGCCAATATATTCTTTATTGTCATTTTTTCCAGGGGTATGTATGACAATAGTTTCTGTTTTCTTATTGTAGGTTGCTGTAGTTTTTATTCCGCGAACATTAGACCCGTGTCCTGTTTCTGTCATGGCAAAGCATCCTAGTAATTCAGCTTTCCCTGTATCGGTTAAATATTTATCATGGTGTTTTTTGGTTCCCAGTTTTTGAATGCTTCCTCCGAACAAGCCAAATTGTACGCCAAATTTTATAGCTAAGCTTCCGTCTGCCCACATCATATTTTCAAAAATGGTAGCATAGCCTTCCATATCATTGGTGCCGCCATATTCTTTTGGGTACGCCATTGCGCCATATCCTTTATCCGCTAGAAATTCTACTTGTTTTAAAACATGATTTCGAAATTCTTCTTTGTTACGGTGAACTTCCCATGAAAAAATTGGGTCGTTAAGTACAGAAGATCTAAAAGAATCTATAGCTTCTGCATGTTTTCCTTTTAAGATGGAGTCTATAACTTGTGCTGAATATTGTGAAGACTTTTTTTCTAAGTCTATATGTACGTCAAATAAGTGATTGTAATGATTGGGTTGAATGCCCAAGTTTATTTCAATCTCTTTAATTTGATTATTGAACAAGATGTCATTATGATAATGCGATGCTACTTTTTGGCTGAATGCCGTTAGGGGATATGTTTCATGTTCTACCAACTTTACATTGCTATTAATAATCAATTGTTTCCAAGACTTAAATAACTCGTTTTTTGGTGGATTTTTGACATTCATCCATGCTTTAAGTTGTTTTTTATCATCGCCAGATAATGTGCTATCGTTAGAAATAGCATTCTCAATTACATTTAATTCTGATGCCGACAATAGGTCATCTGACCAGATTATATAAAAGACCGGAATATATTGTAAAACTTGTGCAGTGTAATTTTCTTTTGTCATGCCATGAAATTACAATTTTTAGTTAGATTTCTTATATGTATTTAACGCTTCATTTAGGTATTCTGATAAATTCAATTAGCTATTAGTTTCCGAGTAAAGTTATCTCGTGTTTGTCTATCTTTGTTAGTGTATGAACGAGTATTTAGACCCATCTACTGATGGTTTCTCTAATGAGGAACTAGACATTGAAAGAGCATTAAGACCCATAAATTTTGACGATTTTACAGGTCAAGAACAAGTGCTTGAAAACCTTAAGGTTTTTGTGGAAGCTGCAAATAGAAGAGGAGAGGCATTGGATCATACCTTGTTTCATGGTCCTCCCGGTTTGGGTAAAACTACGTTGGCAAATATTCTTGCAAATGAATTGGGTGTAGGGATTAAGATTACTTCAGGTCCTGTTTTGGATAAACCTGGCGATTTAGCCGGACTCTTAACCAACTTAGATGAGCGAGATGTTCTGTTCATTGATGAAATTCACAGATTAAGCCCTATTGTAGAAGAATATTTATATTCTGCAATGGAAGATTATAAGATTGATATCATGCTAGAATCTGGACCAAATGCGCGGTCTGTTCAAATAAATTTGAATCCGTTTACTTTGATTGGTGCTACCACCCGTTCTGGATTATTGACTGCGCCAATGCGTGCTCGTTTTGGTATTCAAAGTAGATTACAATATTATTCTACCGAATTGCTTTCGACTATTGTTGAACGTAGTGCAGAAATTTTACGTGTACCCATTACTCTAGATGCAGCTATAGAAATTGCCGGTAGAAGTAGGGGAACACCTAGAATATGTAATGCGCTATTAAGAAGAGTGCGTGATTTTGCAGAGATAAAAGGAAATGGTTCTATAGATATGGAAATTTCTAAATTCAGCTTAAAGGCATTAAATGTAGATGCTCATGGGTTAGATGAAATGGATAATAAAATACTGACCACGATAATTGATAAATTTAAAGGCGGACCTGTAGGTATTAGTACTTTGGCAACAGCTGTTTCCGAAAGTGCAGAAACTATTGAAGAAGTTTATGAGCCCTTTTTAATTCAGCAAGGGTTTATTATGAGAACTCCTCGTGGACGTGAAGTAACCGAATTGGCTTACAAACACTTAGGAAGAATAAAAGGAGGAATTCAACCTGGTTTATTTTGAGTATAGACATAAAATCTAAGTGGACAAATAGTATTAAAACCGAAGCCAAACGCCTCGGTTTTTTATCATGCGGCATATCCAAATCAGATTTTTTAGAAGAAGAAGCTCCTAGATTAGAAAAATGGCTTAATAAAAATATGAATGGCGAAATGAGCTATATGGCGAATCATTTCGATAAAAGGTTAGATCCGAGATTATTGGTCGAAGGTTCAAAATCGGTTATTTCTCTACTATTAAATTACTATCCAGAGGAAACACAAACTGATGATTCTTACAAGATTTCTAAATATGCCTATGGTCAGGATTATCACCATATCATCAAAACAAAATTAAGACAGTTACAAGAATTTATTACTGAGGAAATAGGTGAGGTCAATGGTCGCGCTTTTGTAGATTCTGCGCCGGTTTTAGATAAAGCTTGGGCAGCGAAAAGTGGTTTAGGGTGGATAGGTAAGAATAGCAATCTACTGACACAACAAGTAGGTTCTTTTTACTTTATAGCAGAGTTGATAGTTGATTTAGAATTAGAATATGATAATGCGGTAACAGATCATTGCGGTACCTGTACCGCTTGTATAGATGCATGCCCAACACAAGCAATTGTTGATCCTTACGTGGTAGATGGTAGTAAGTGTATTTCTTATTTTACGATTGAGTTGAAAAATGAACTTCCAAACGAAATGAAAGGCTCTTTTGATGATTGGATGTTTGGCTGTGATGTTTGCCAAGATGTTTGCCCTTGGAATCGTTTCTCGAAACCACATAAGGAACCATTATTTAACCCGAACCCAGACCTGCTTAGTATGACTAAAAAAGACTGGGAAGAAATAACTGTCGATGTCTTTCAAAAGGTGTTCAAGAAATCTGCTGTGAAGAGAACTAAGTTTGACGGACTCACAAGAAATATTGAGTTTTTGAAATAATTGAAACTTCTCAATCGTTTTCGTTGGTTTTTCTGAATAGTAATGTACTAGAACAATCTTAATTATATTATATTGGTAGTCGTTCAAAATTACATTTTCCGAAATAATACCATAGGTTTTGTGAGAATGTACTAAAATGTATCACCAATTAAATAACAGATCTCGTACATGAAATTCAATAAACCTAGTCTTAGTTTCTGGCAGATATTTAATATGAATGTTGGGTTTTTAGGAATCCAGTATAGCTTCGGATTACAGCAAACCGCTATTAATCCTATTTTCTTATACCTAGGTGCGCCAGAAGATATGCTTCCTATTTTAAATATTGCTGGTCCTGTAACAGGATTAATTGTACAGCCTATAATTGGAGCTATTTCAGATAAAACATGGTCAGAACGATGGGGTAGAAGAAAGCCTTTTTTCTTGATTGGGGCAATTTTGGGTAGTTTATGTTTATTCGCCTTCCCAACGAGTCCCGTTTTATGGTTTGCCGTTGGTTTACTTTGGATCCTTGATGTAGGTAATAATATGGCAATGGAGCCTTATAGGGCTTTTGTTGGTGATAAGCTTCCTGAGAAACAATTAAGTTTGGGTTATCAAATGCAAAGTTTGTTTGTGGGTGCAGGGATACTTTTAGCAAATGGATCTATAGTACTATTCCAATATTTATTTGGAGGTGAATCTGTTGAAGTTGCTGGAACGATACCTACTTGGTTGTACTACTCATTTTATATTGGTGCAATTCTTTCTATTACAACTATCCTTTATTCAGTTTTAAAAACTCCGGAAATTCCGCCTTCATCAGAAGAGTTGAATGCGATTAATACTGCAAAAGCTAAACCGTTAACTGAGCGTATTGCTTTGCCTTTTAAGGAAATTGCAGAATCTATAAAGAAAATGCCCAAATTCATGTGGAGAGTTGGGGCTGTATATTTATTTCAGTGGTATGCTCTATTTATTTACTGGCAATATACTACACCGCTGTTTAAATTGACAATGGGCTACTCTACAGGTGAGGCTGCTTCTCAATCTGCACAAATGAGTTTAACTTATAATATAGTTACCATGGTGGTTGCTTTGGCGTTAGTGCCTTTAACATTGAAATTTGGTGGCAAAAAAATATATGCATTAAGCTTGTTCGGTACCGCTATTTCATTATTTACTATACCGTATATCACTGATCCGATTTTGGTTCTGGTGCCAATGGTTCTTTTTGGTATTGGTTGGGCGGCAATGATGGGTATTCCTTATACTATGGTGTCAAAAGTAGTTCCGCAAGAAAGACGTGGTGTTTATATGGGTATCTTAAATATGATGATCGTAATTCCTATGGGTATTGAGACGCTGACATTCGGACCTATTTATAAATATTTGCTTGGTAACAATGCTATTAACGCCATGTTGTTTGCTGGAGCATTTTTTGCAATCTCTGGTTTTTTAGCATTACGTCTTAATGTGACAAATAAAGAGAAGGTGTCTGAATTGTAATTTTATATGCTACTTTGAGCATATAAAATAGAACAATATATTTTGTTTACATAAATACGGATCTGCTTAACGCTTTCTTACAGAATACCTTTAAATTTGTTTTTTTAAATAGAAGAGTATGAGCAATGAAAAGCTAAGAAGAGAAGCACTTATTTATCATGCAAAACCACAGCCTGGTAAGATAAAAATAGTTCCAACAAAACCATATAGTACACAACGTGATCTTGCTCTGGCTTACTCGCCTGGTGTGGCAGAGCCATGCTTAGAAATAGCAAAGGATAAAGAAAACGCATATAAATATACCTCTAAAGGTAATTTAGTTGCCATTATTTCTAATGGTACTGCTGTATTAGGATTAGGAAATATTGGTCCTGAGGCATCAAAACCTGTAATGGAAGGTAAAGGTCTTCTTTTTAAGATTTTCGCTGATATCGATGGTATTGATATTGAAGTGGATACAGAAGATGTAGATAAGTTTATTGAAACTGTAAAGATGATTGCCCCAACTTTTGGTGGAATTAATCTTGAAGATATAAAAGCCCCAGAAGCTTTTGAAATTGAACGCAGATTAAAAGAGGAGTTAGATATTCCTGTAATGCATGATGATCAACATGGTACTGCTATAATTTCTGCAGCTGCTTTATTAAATGCTTTAGAGATTTCTAATAAGAAAATGGACGATGTACGCATCGTTATCAGTGGTGCAGGTGCTGCGGCTGTTTCATGTACTAAATTGTATAAAGCATTTGGTGCAAAGGCAGAGAATATAGTAATGCTTGATAGTAAGGGTGTCATTAGAAAAGATGCTGATAACTTATCGCCAGCAAAGAAGGAATTTGCTACCGATAGAAAAATAAACACGCTTGATGAAGCTATGGTTGATGCCGATGTATTTGTTGGTTTATCTATAGCAAATGTAGTAACTCCGAATATGTTACTCTCAATGGCTGAGAACCCTATTGTCTTTGCAATGGCAAATCCGGATCCAGAGATAGCTTATGATTTAGCAGTTGCTACCAGAAAAGATATTATAATGGCAACGGGAAGATCTGATCATCCTAATCAAGTAAATAACGTGCTTGGTTTTCCGTTCATATTTAGAGGTGCTTTAGATGTTAGGGCTACTGCTATAAATGAGGCTATGAAGATGGCAGCAGTAAAAGCTTTGGCAGATTTAACAAGACAACCTGTGCCTGAGCAAGTGAATATTGCATACGGTGAAACAAGATTAACTTTTGGTAAAGAGTATATTATACCTAAGCCTTTTGATCAGCGATTAATATATGAAATACCACCTGCTGTTGCTAAAGCGGCTATGGAGAGTGGTGTAGCCAAAGCTCCGATTGATGATTGGGATAAATATAGAGAAGAGCTTATGCTTCGTTCAGGTAACGATAATAAAGTTGTTCGATTGTTGCATGGTAGAGCACGTAGTAATGCTAAAAGAATAGTATTTGCTGAAGCTGATCATTTAGATGTTTTAAAAGCGGCACAAATAGTTCATGAAGAAGGTATTGCTATTCCTATTCTTTTGGGTAGAAAAGATATTATTCTTGAATTGAAGAAAGAGTTGGAGTTCGATGCTGATTTGGTGATTATTGATCCTATCTCAAAAGAATTCGATGAACGTCATATTCGCTATGCTACAAAATATTGGGAAAGTCGTAAACGAAGCGGTGTAACTTTTTACAGTGCAAAAATAAAAATGCGTGAGCGTAATTATTTTGGTTCGATGATGGTTCTTGAAGGTGATGCAGACGGAATGATCTCTGGTTATTCAAGAGCTTATCCTACGGTAGTAAAACCAATTTTAGAAGTTATTGGTAGAGCAAGTGGAGTTAAAAAAGTGGCAACCGTAAATATTATGATTACCGATAGAGGTCCATTATTTTTAGCGGATACCTCTATTAACATAGAGCCAAATGCAGAAGAACTTGCTGATATTGCGCAAATGACAGCAAACGTTGCTTCTAATTTTGGTTTTGATCCTGTATTGGCAATGTTAAGCTATGCTAACTTTGGGTCTTCAACGCATCCTAATGCTAGAAAAGTTAAAGAAGCTGTTCATATTCTTCATGAGACCAAGCCTGATTTGGTGGTTGATGGTGAAATACAAATGGATTTTGCTTTAAACAGAGAACTTCATGAGAGTAAGTTCCCATTTTCTAAACTAGCTGGTAGAAAAGTTAACACTTTAATCTTTCCGAATTTAGAATCGGCGAATATTACCTATAAACTTTTAAAGGAGCTGAACAGTTCAGAGTCTATAGGTCCGATTATGGTCGGTTTAAGAAAAGCGGTTCATATTATGCAATTAGGTGCTAGTGTAGACGAAATAGTAAACATGGCGGCTGTTGCTGTAATTGATGCTCAAGAGCGCGAAAAGCGCAAGAAAGCTAAAGGTTCAAAATAATATTTAATTAAATAATAACTCAAATAGGGAAATTGGTAGACATACTTCTTTCCCTTTTTAATTTTAAAAAACCATGATACATCACTTAAGAGGAAAACTAGTAGAGAAGAACCCAACTCATGTTATTATCGAATGTGGTGGTGTGGGCTATTTTGTAAATATTTCTTTAAACACTTTTTCAAAGCTGCCAGAGCAAGAAAACATCTCAGTTTTTACGCACCTTCAAGTGAAGGAAGATTCTCACACGCTGTTTGGGTTTGTAGAAAAATCTGAACGTGAAATATTCCGATTATTGCTATCTGTTTCAGGTATTGGATCAAGTATAGCCAGAACCATGCTTTCATCTATGTCTCCTTCTCAGGTAAGAGATGCCATTGCTAACGGAGATGTTGCATCAATACAGGCCGTAAAAGGTATAGGAGCCAAAACCGCACAACGTGTAATTTTGGATCTTAGAGATAAGGTATTAAAAGTTTACGATATAGATGAACTTTCACTAAGTATAAACAATACAAATAAAGATGAAGCGTTATCTGCTTTAGAAGTTCTAGGCTTCGCACGTAAACAATCAGAGAGGGTTGTCGATAAAGTGCTTAGTCAAGATGCTTCTCTAAGTGTCGAGAATATAATTAAACTCGCGCTCAAAAATTTGTAATAAGTTTGAAAAACGGGGTAACTAAATTTCTTAAAATTTCTTTTAAGCACATCTTTGTATTCTTTATGTTTTTGGGTTCCATGACAACTGTTGTGGCGCAAGAAACAGAAGAACAGGAAATTGATTCGGTAAAAACAGGGTATGATCTGGGGAGAATTCTAATTGAAAATCCAGAAAGTATTGTGTCTAGGTATATTTATGACCCAGAACTTGATCGATATATCTATAATGAGAGTGTGGGCGATTTTAATATCGGTTATCCTATAATTCTTACACCAGATCAATATTTTAAATTGATTAGGGAAGAAGGAATAAAATCATATTTCAAAGAAAAATCTGACGCATATTCAGGTAAAAAAGAAGGTAGTGAAGAAGCTCGTAAAAATTTACTTCCTAACTTTTATGTAAATAACGATTTCTTTTCAACCATTTTTGGTGGTAATACTATAGAGATAATTCCACAAGGATCTGTTGCGATGGATTTAGGTGTTATCTGGCAGAAAAATGATAACCCATCTTTATCACCAAGAAACAGAACGAATCTTTCCTTTGATTTTGATCAACGTATTAGTCTTAGTATGTTGGGTCAAATAGGGGAGCGTTTACAGGTAACCGCCAATTACGATACAGAAGCAACTTTCGATTTCCAAAATATTGTTAAGTTAGATTATACACCAACAGAAGATGATATCATTCAATCTATAGAAGTTGGTAACGTAAACATGCCACTTAATAGTTCTCTAATTTCTGGTGCACAAAGTTTATTTGGTGTAAAAACGAAGCTGCAATTTGGTAAAACTTCGGTAACCGCTGTTTTTTCTGAGCAACGCTCGCAAAATAACACTGTGGTTGCGCAAGGTGGTGGTACATTAAATGATTTCTCTCTTACAGCTTTAGATTATGATGAAAATAGACACTTCTTCTTGGCACAGTACTTTAGAGATAATTATGATGAAGCACTTTCTTCTTATCCTTATATAAAGAGTCAGGTACAGATTACCCGAATTGAGGTTTGGATTACAAATAGATCTCAACAGACATTAAATGTACGTAACGTTGTGGCAATTCAAGATTTAGGTGAATCAGATATCACGAAAACTAGAGTTGGACAGAATAGCGGTAGTGGAAGCGGTTTCTTTAATAATCCTGCAGATTTAAGACCTAGAAACAACGCCAATGATTATGATCCCGCTTTGATATTGACCAATAATGGTGCGTTAAATGATAATATTAGGGAGATTGCAACGGTAGAAAGCGGATTCAATGCTGGTAGTTTCGCAGGAGGATACAATCCTAATCAAGGTTTTGATTATGCGTATTTAGAGAATGCAAGAAAGTTAGAACAAGGTAGGGATTTCGATTTCAATACACAGTTAGGTTATATTTCTTTAAACCAACGTTTAAGTAATGATGAGGTTTTAGGTGTTGCTTATCAGTATACATTTCAAGGTCAAGTATACCAAGTTGGTGAATTTGCAAATGGCGGTATTGAAGCTACTACAGTTACGCAGACTGTAAATACAGTTATTGAAAATAATACCTTAATTCTTAAACTTCTTAAAAGTAATATTACCAATATCACTGATCCTATTTGGGATTTGATGATGAAGAATATTTACGCAACTGGTGCATATAGTTTAAGCGAGGAAGATTTTAAAATGAATATTTTATATTCTGATCCTACGCCAAGAAACTATATTACTCCTATTGAAGAAGGTCCTGGATCTGGTTGGCCAGAAGGGTTGGAAGAAAGTATTCTTTTGAATGTCTTTAATTTAGATAGATTGAATGTTTATAATGATATTCAACCTGGTGGTGATGGCTTCTTTGATTTTATAAGTGGACAAACTATAGATGTGCAGAATGGTCGCATCATATTTACCACAGTAGAACCTTTTGGGGAGTCCTTGTACGAAAAACTACAGAATGGTAACAGTGGTCAGTATGATGTTACTTCTGGCTATAATGCGAACCAAGAGCAGTATGTATTTAGAGATATGTACTCTTTAACTAAAACAGCGGCACTTCAAGATCCTGAAAAAAATAAATTCATATTAAAAGGTTCTTATAAATCAGAGGGTAGTAATGGTATTTCTATTGGTGCTTTTAACGTACCTCAAGGTTCGGTAACGGTTACTGCAAATGGTAGAACCTTACAAGAGGGTATCGATTATACGGTAAACTATCAATCGGGTACCGTACAAATATTAGACCCTAGTTTAGAAGCTTCTAATGTGCCTATCAATATATCGGTAGAAAACAATGCGGTATTCGGACAACAAACACGTCGTTTTACGGGTGTAAATGTAGAACATCAATTTAATGAGAAATTTGTTTTAGGTGGTACATTGTTAAACCTTAACGAAAGACCATTAACGCAAAAATCTACCTACGGAGTAGAATCTGTAAATAATACCATATTCGGGTTAAATACTAATTTCTCTACAGAGGTGCCTTTCTTGACCCGTATGGTCAATAAATTACCAAATATAGATACTGATGTGCCTTCTAATATTTCTGTTAGAGCAGAGATGGCAGCTTTAATACCTAGTTCACCTAAAAATGCTGATTTTGAAGGCGAGACTACAACATATTTAGATGATTTTGAAGGAGCACAGGCACTGATAGATATTAGAGCTTCTCTTGGGTGGTCTCTTGCTAGTATGCCATTAGAATTTGGTAACTCGGATCAGCCATTTGGTAGTTCACCTGAAGACTTAAATAACCTATTGAACGGTTATGGTAGAGCTAAGTTGTCTTGGTATACTATAGATCCAATATTCTTTACCACACAAAGACCTGCTGAGATTAGCGATGATGATATTTCAACAAACGCTACTCGGAGAGTGTATATCGATGAAGTTTTTCCTGAGACTGATGTTGCTCAAGGGCAAACACAGGTACAGTCTACTTTAGACATGGTGTATTATCCAACCACTAAAGGTCCGTATAATAACAATCCTGATTTTGAAACTCAAGCGCCTACTGATAAGTGGGGTGGTATGATGCGTTCATTAAGCAGTACAGATTTTGAACAAAGTAATGTTGAATTTGTTCAGTTTTGGGTAATGGATCCCTATGTTGATGGTATTGCAAACGGACCAGGTGAATTGGTTTTTAACCTAGGTAATATTTCTGAAGATATTTTACGTGATGGTAAAAAGCAATATGAAAACGGATTGCCTGGAGTAAATAGTAATGATTTTGTTTCACCTACTTCTTGGGGTGAAGTACCAGCAACACAATCATTGGTGTATGCTTTTGATGCTGATGAGAATAATAGAGGTTTACAAGATATTGGTTTTGATGGTTTAGATGACGTACGTGAAGCTGATGTGTATACGAATAACGGTGGTGATGATCCTGCTTTAGATAACTACGGGTATTACCTAAATAGAGAAGGTAGTATTCTAGATAGATATATAGATTTTAATAACCCTCAAGGTAACTCACCTGTTACGGTGACCAATACAGATAGAGGTTCTACTACATTGCCAGATGTGGAAGATGTTGATAGGGATTTAACCATGAATACGGTTAATAGTTATTACGAATATCGTATTTCAATAAAGCCAAATACTACAATTAATGACGAGTATGTAACTGACATTATTGAAGGTACGGCAAGTGGAGATATTAGAATACCTAATGGCGACGATGTAAACTACCGATGGATCCAATATAAAATTCCGTTAAGTGACTTTACTGATGCAGTAGGTGGTATTACAGATTTTAGGTCTATTAGTTTTATGCGTATGTATATGACTGGGTTTAACAGTCCTACAATTTTACGTTTTGCTACTTTAGATTTAGTTAGAGGAGATTGGCGTACGTATACTAGTACTTTACAAGATAAGAATATTGATAGTGACCCATCTGATGATGGTACAACCTTAGATGTAAATACAGTAAATATTGAAGAGAATAGCAGTAGAACGCCAATACCTTATGTATTGCCACCTGGTGTTATTAGGGAACAATTAAATAATAACAATACCATTATACGCCAGAATGAGCAGTCTCTTTCGTTAACGGTGTCTAATTTAGAATCTGAAGATTCGCGTGGAGTATTTAAAAATTTGAATGTTGATATTCGTCAATATGAGAAAATGAAAATGTTCATACATGCCGAAAAAATTATAGATAGTGATTATGCAGATACTTCTACACCTTTAGTTGGTTTCTTACGTATGGGTACAGATTTTACCCAAAACTACTATCAAATAGAATTACCATTAGAGTTCACACCTTTTACTGCGGTTGCAGATGATGAGGTTTGGCCAGAGAATAATGAAATGAATATTCTTCTTAGTGATTTAACAAAGGTGAAATCGCAATGGATAGCAGACGGCGATCTTAGTGATGTTCGTTTCTTTGAAATTGAAAACGGCGAAGTTATGCCTGTAGGTGAGTTTGATGTTCGTACGCCTGGTAGAGTTCGTATTGGTATAAAAGGTAATCCTTCTTTAGGTAGTATACGTACTATGATGGTAGGGGTTAAGAATCAAGATATTTTACCGGCAAGAGGTGAGGTTTGGTTCAATGAACTTCGTTTAGCTGGTTTAGATAATAATGGTGGTTGGGCTGCAATTGCTGCGATTGATGGTAATATTGCCGATTTCGCCAATTTTAGTGCCACTGGTAGTAAAAGTACTTCTGGTTTTGGTTCTATAGATCAAATGCCGAATGAACGTGCTCGTGAAGATGTTATTTCATATGATGTAGTTACCAATGTTAATGTTGGGCAATTACTTCCTAAGAAATGGGGTATTCAGTTACCGTTTAATTATGGGATATCAGAGCAAATGATAACTCCAGAGTTTGATCCTGTATATGATGATTTAAAACTAGAAGATAGAATTGCGGCTGAAGCTACTCAAGAGGGTAAAGATGATGTTTTGGAGCAAGCTGAAGATTATACAAAACGGACTAGTATCAACCTAATTGGTGTTCGTAAAGACCGTGGCGAAGAAGCAGATGCTAACTTCTACGATATCGAAAACTTTACATTTAACTATAGCTATAACGAAACTGATCATAGAGATTTTGAAATTGCCGAGCTAAAAGAGCAAAATGTGAATACTGGTTTTGTGTACAATCACAGTTTTGAACCGGTAGAAGTTGCTCCGTTTGCTAAAAAAGATTCACTTTTTACAGGTAAATACTGGAAATGGCTAAAAGATTTGAACTTAAATTTGTTACCGTCCAATGTTGGTGTAACCTCTAATATTAATAGACAGTTTAATGCACAACGTTTTAGAGATGTGTATACTGATGGTGAAGATAGAATTTCATTACCAGAGTTGCAGCAGCGTAATTATTTATTTAATTGGCAGTATGCTATTAACTATAATTTGACAAAATCGTTGCGATTAAATCTTACTGGATCTAATAATAATATTGTTAGAAATTATCTAAACGAAAATGAGCCTTTAGAATCTGTAGATAGAATAAGAAATGAATTAGGCTTGTGGGACGGCTTTTTTGATGTAGGTGAACCGAATAGACATTCTCAACAAATGCAGTTGAATTATGAAGTGCCTTTTTCTAAGATACCTGCTTTAGACTTTATAAGTACGCAATATTCCTATACCAGTAATTTCGATTGGCAAAGAGGTGGTGATGCATTGTTTGAAGTAGCCGGTGAATATATTAATACGGTACAGAATGCCAATACGCATACGATAACATCGTCTTTAACAATGCAAAAGTTCTATGACTTAATCGGACTTAAAAAACGAGAAGCTCCAAAAGCATCTACTAAAGGTCCAATACGTAGAGATAAATCGGGTGCATTATCTGAAGATCAAGAGAAAATTAAAGGCAAGACCAGTGATTTGTTCAATACGGTTGTAGATGTGGTTACCATGGTGAAAAGATTAAACTTTAACTATAGTGAGAATAATGGTACTGTGCTTCCGGGGTATACGCAATCTGTTGGGTTCGTTGGTACAACTAAACCTACAATTGGTTTCTTATTCGGTAGTCAGTCAGATGTCCGTTACGAAGCGGCTAGAAATGGTTGGCTTACAGGTTTCGAGCAGTTTAATGAGCAATTCATCCAAAGAACAAATAAACAATTGAATATTACTGCAACTGCGCAACCAACTAAAGATATTACAATTGATTTGGTGGCAGACAGACAATATTCAGACAGTTATCAAGAGAATTTTAATGTGGTTGACCAAGAGTATAACCTACAATTAGGTAATAACTACGGTAGTTTTAGTATTTCAACAATGATGATTGGTACTGCTTTTGGTAAGAGTGATGAATTTGACTCAAGTACTTTTCAAGAGTTTAAAGACAATAGAATTACAATTGCTAATAGAATAGCGGTAGAGCAAGGTATACCTGTAGATGCGAATGGTGAGTTTCCTGAAGGATATGGAAAAACACAACAGAGTGTCTTGTTACCTGCATTCTTTTCAGCGTATACTGGGCAAGATGCTGAACGTGTAAACTTAGATACGTTTAGAGATATTCCAATACCTAACTGGAGTATTAAGTATACAGGTTTAATGAAGAGCAAGTGGTTTAAAAAGAAATTCAAACGTTTTTCTTTAAGTCACGGGTATCGCGCATCATATAGTATTAACTCATACCAGACGAATTTAGAGAAGGTGCAGTTGATCAATGATGGTCAAGATCCTGTTAATGCTGAGAATCTTGATATTTTACCAGATTTAATTTTAAACAACGTGGTATTAACGGATCAGTTTAATCCGTTAATTCGTGTAGATTTTGAAATGAAGAATTCTGTTAGTGTATTAGCAGAAGTAAGAACAGATAGAGCATTATCATTAAGTTTTGATAATGATTTAATGACCGAGATCAATGGAAAAGAATATACGGTTGGTTTAGGGTATCGTTTTAAAGATGTAAAATTTGTAACCAATATTGGCGGTAATAAAACAAGATTGAAGGGTGACTTAAACTTAAAAGCCGATGTAACCTTACGAGATAATATTACTATTATTAGAAATTTAGATATCAATAACAATCAAATAACTTCTGGTCAGAATTTAATGTCGTTGAAGTTTACAGCAGATTACGCATTAAGTAAGAACTTAAATGCATTGTTCTTTTACGATCATTCGTTCTCTCAATTTGCAGTCTCGACCGCTTTTCCACAAACAACTATAAATACCGGATTTACAATTCGCTACAATTTTGGTAACTAATACGGTTATTTTGTAAAAGTTAGTTACATATTTTATGTACTCTTCTTAAACATATGATAACGTTAATAAATGTTTTGATAACCTAATTTGAAAACTTTACATTTGCCGAAGTAAAAAAAATAATAAACAATTATAATGAATATACCAGCTGAATTAAAATATACGAAAGATCACGAGTGGGTTAAGATAGAAGGTGATGTTGCTACTGTAGGTATTACAGATTTCGCACAAGGTGAATTAGGTGATATTGTTTATGTAGAAGTAGATACCCTTGATGAAACATTAGATCGTGAAGCAATTTTTGGTACGGTAGAAGCTGTAAAAACTGTTTCTGACTTATTTTCTCCATTATCTGGTGAAATTGTTGAGTTCAACGAAGCACTAGAAGACGAGCCAGAAAAAGTAAATTCTGATCCTTATGGTGACGGTTGGATGGTGAAAATTAAATTTAGCGACGCTAGTGAATTGGAAGATTTGCTTAGTGATGCTGCATATAAAGAGACAATAGGTGGTTAAAAACACTATTTATAAAGTACTTTTCATAAGCTGGATGATGTTTGTAACATTTTCCAGCTTATTTTCTTTCTCGGGAATTGGTACCTCAAGATTCAATATTCCACATATGGATAAGGCTGTGCATTTCACGTTCTATGCCGTAATGGTAGTGCTGGGTTACTTGGCAATTCCTAAAAGCAAAGAAGAGGGTATTGGTAGGTCTAAGTTATTGTGGTACATAGTTTTATTTGCTGTATTGTACGGCATAATTATTGAAGTAATACAGCATGTAGCTACCGCTGATAGACACGGGGATCCGCTAGATGCACTTGCAAATTCTACCGGAGCGATTGTTGGAATGTTGGCTGTTAGATTTCTATTTTTTCGGGTGCCCTCGTTAAAATGAAAATTTTAGTTGCATTTTTATGGATTAATTAGTTAAATTAGCAATCACTAAATTGAATATATATGGAACCTAAAAAGAATCCAAAGGCGGATTTAACAAAGAACAGCAGTCTTTATTTCGTTATCGGTTTATTCGTAGTAATGCTATTTACTTTCGTAGCATTTGAATGGAAAACTTATGATGAGGTAAATGATTATGATATTTCTATGAATGTGGATGATCTTTTAGATGAAGAGGTTCCAATGACAGAACAAATCAAAACTCCACCACCTCCACCACCACCAGCTGCACCTGAAATTATTGAAGTTGTAGAAGATGAAGAAGAGGTTGAAGAAACTGTAATCGAGTCTACTGAAACTAGTCAAGAAGAAGAAATCGTTGAGGTTGACGATGTTGTTGTTGATGAAATTGAAGAAGATGTAGATGTACCTTTTGCTGTTATTGAAGATGTACCTGTTTTTCCAGGTTGTGAGAACGAGAGTGATAAAAGAGCTTGTTTTAACAAAATGATTCAAAAACACATTGGTAAAAACTTCCGTTACCCAGAAATTGCTCAAGAAATGGGTGTTCAAGGTAGGGTAAGTGTAATGTTCGTAATTCAAAAAGATGGTAGTATTGGTAACGTTAGAATGCGTGGACCAGATAAGAACTTAGAAAAAGAAGCTGCTAGAATTATTAGTAAATTACCTAAAATGACACCTGGTAAGCAGAGAGGTAGAGCAGTACGTGTTCCTTTTAGTATTCCAATTAACTTTAAATTACAATAGTATTTATTTACTGTTTTAATCATATAGAAAAAATCCCGAGCAATTTGCTCGGGATTTTTTTTTGCTTTCAACTTTCACTAGAGATTGATACTTCTATAATACGGGAGTCTTATCTAGATATTGAAAGTTGAAAACTACGTACTGTACCGTAATTAATTCAGTCATTTAATAGTAGTATTTGTAGTTTGGTTTTTAACAGGGTCAATAATACTAGAAATAAAGCTTTTAGGTTGCAGAAATATGACTTGGGGGTTATCTTTGCAGATCTATAAAAAGGAGTATGAAAACGGCTGTTGGTTCGGAAAAGGAAGGTGCATTTGCATTGATTTTTGCCGATTTTAAGGAGATTACCAAAGCTAGATTAGCTATTAGTGTCGTTTTTTCTTCGATAGCAGGATACTTTTTAGGCGCTTATGAAATACAATGGTTTCAAGTTCTGCTTCTTGCTTTTGGTGGGTATTGTATGGTTGGTGCCAGTAATGCGTATAATCAAGTTATAGAAAAAGATTTAGACGCATTAATGAAGCGTACTAAAAATAGACCTATTCCTACAGGTCGT
Organism: Maribacter aquivivus; assembly: GCF_900142175.1. NCBI lineage: Bacteria > Pseudomonadati > Bacteroidota > Flavobacteriia > Flavobacteriales > Flavobacteriaceae > Maribacter > Maribacter aquivivus. Next base: position 1,595,921 of record NZ_FQZX01000001.1, read on the forward strand.
ATGTCCGTTAATACGGCAATGACTCTAGCTATTGTACTAACATTGCTCGGTATATTGTCTCTCTATCTTTTGAATCCTAAAACAGCAATGTTTGGGGCTATTTCTATATTTCTATATACCAGTGTTTATACCCCTCTAAAAACAATAACTCCGCTTGCCGTGTTTGTAGGTGCAATACCTGGGGCAATACCTTTTATGTTAGGTTGGGTGGCTGCTACTGATGATTTTGGTATAGAGCCTGGCACACTATTTATGATTCAATTTTTCTGGCAGTTCCCTCATTTTTGGGCATTAGGGTGGATGTTAGATGATGACTATACAGCTGGTGGATTTAAAATGTTACCTACAGGAAAGAAAGATGCAGCAACTGTATTACAGATAATAATGTATACTATTTGGATGATGGTAGTTTCAATAATTCCAGTTTTTGGTATTACAGGTAGACTACAATTATCAGTAGTTGCTGCAGTACTAATCTTTTTGATGGGCGCAGTTATGTTAGGTTTTGCATTTCAATTGTACAGAAAACGCGATAATGTTTCGGCAAGAAAATTAATGTTGGCAAGTGTCAGTTATATTACGCTGATGCAAATAGTTTACGTAATAGATAAATTTTTAGCTTAATTATGGATTTAACACAAGGTACGGCGGCAGAGAAAAATGCAAGAGCAAAGAAGATGATGCTTTGGTTTGGTATTATCAGTCTATTAATGGGTTTCGCAGGGTGGACAAGTGCTTATATAGTAAGTAGTTCAAGGGAAGACTGGTCTAGTGATATAACGCTACCAAATTCCTTTCTGTATAGTACTATCGTTATCATTATTAGTAGTCTTAGCTATATGATGGCAAAGAAAGCAATTAGAGAAGGTGAAAATGCAAGCGGTACTAAATGGCTATTGGCAACGTTAGGTTTAGGAGTACTTTTTATTTTTCTACAATTTTCGGGTTTTTCTCAATTAGTATCAGAAGGGTACTACTTTACAGGACCTACAAGTAGTATAAAAGTATCTTATGTCTTTTTAATTGCAATGGTGCATGTGGTGCATGTTGTGGCGGGTATGATATCTTTATTGGTGGTGTTATACAATCAAAACAAAGGAAAATATAGTAAAGAGAACTATTTAGGTGTTACCTTAGGGGCAACATTCTGGCATTTCTTAGATTTATTATGGGTCTATTTGGTGTTATTTATGTTCTTTGTGAAATAAAAAGAGTATCAAAGTCAGTTTTGAGTCAAATTGCGTTTTTAAATAGTTCAAAAAAATGTAAATTTGCTAAAGTTTTATTAAAACGATAATTAGTATATGAATTCTACGGTGACTACGGGAACGGAAACAAGCGTATGGGGTGGTGGCAATCAGCCTCTAGGAGCAAGCTACGGCAAATTAATGATGTGGTTTTTCCTTGTATCGGATGCGTTAACTTTCTCTGGATTTTTAGCAGCATACGGCTTTTCAAGATTTAAATTTATTGAAACATGGCCAATAGCGGACGAAGTGTTTACACACGTTCCTTTCTTTCATGGAAATTACCCCATGATTTATGTTGCACTTATGACTTTTGTTTTGATTATGTCATCTGTAACTATGGTTTTAGCAGTTGATGCTGGTCATAAAATGAAACAGAATGCAGTTACATGGTACATGTTCGCTACTGTTATTGGAGGTATCATCTTCGTTGGTTCTCAAGCTTGGGAATGGGGTACTTTTATTAAAGGTGACCATGGTGCTTTAGAAACTAAAGGTGGTAGAATATTACAATTCGTAAAAGCTGATACAGGTGAGAGGGCTTCGTTAGCAGATTTTGCAGCTTCTATACCTAGTGATAGAATTATACATGAAAGAAAAAACGGACTTTGGTTTTTTCAGGAGCCAACATTAACTAGTGTTTCACTAGAAGATGTAGTTGAAGGTTTTAAAGCTGATTCTAATATTTTGATTAGAACTGAACAAATTAATGAAGAAGGTGAGAAAACACTTTTAGATAGAAAAGCCTCATTAGCAAAATTGGCAGATGCAACACAAGTTGTTGAAGGTGCTAATTTGATTCATAATGAATATGGAAGTAGACTTTTTGCTGACTTCTTTTTCTTTATTACAGGTTTTCACGGTTTCCACGTATTCTCGGGTGTAGTAATTAATATCATCATTTTCTTTAATGTTGTTATTGGTACTTATGAGAGAAGAGGTCATTATGAAATGGTAGAGAAAGTCGGGTTATACTGGCACTTTGTAGATTTAGTATGGGTATTCGTATTTACCTTCTTCTACTTAGTATAATTCAATTAAGAAAAAACAGCATTACTGAAAATAGAATTTTAGATTAAAGTAAAATGGCAGACGGACATAAATTAGAAATTTTTAGAGGACTTGTAAAGTTCAAATCTAACACACAGAAAATCTGGGGAGTATTGGCTTTTTTAACGCTTATAACTGCAGTAGAAGTAGTTTTAGGTATTATTAAACCAGCATCATTAACTGATACCTATGTATTGGGTATGAAATTGATCAACTGGGTTTTTATTATATTAACCTTAGTTAAAGCCTATTATATTGCTTGGGATTTTATGCATTTACGTGATGAGAAGTCTTCATTAAGAAGAGCAATTGTTTGGACACCAATATTTTTGGTTATTTATTTGACATTTATTCTGCTAGTAGAAGCCGATTATATTTATAACGTATATAAAGATGGCTTTGTAAGTTGGAACTTCTAAGTTATAATTAACAGTATTAAGAGACGGTTTTATAACCGTCTTTTTTATTTTTGTATAGTTTGTAATTTATTGATTATATCTATTGTAACTTATTAAATAGTTTCAATAACTAGTCTTCCCCATTTATGAAAAAGACCTTTGTTCTTGTTGTCTTATTTGTGCTGCCAATTGTGGCATATTTATTCTTTGCTTCTGGTGTAACTAATTTTGGTAAGCTATCTCAGCTAACAAAAAATGTTCATGAAATAGATTTCTCTGATGAAGCTAGATTTAAAGGTAAAATTACCATATTAGGTTTCTTAGGTTCTGATGTTGAAGGTAGAAAAGGTAATGCATTCAATATAAATCAAAAGATATATAAACGCTTCTACGAGTTTAAAGACATCCAATTTGTTATGATGGTTGCCAACGATACAAAAGATGAAGTCGAAGCACTTAAAACGGAGCTGGCTACCCTTGCAGATAATGATAAGTGGAATTTTGTGCCTGCTGACGATACTCAAATTAAAAATCTTTTTAATAGTTTAAAAACTGACATTGTATTAGATACTAAAAATAGTACTCCGTATGTTTTTATAATCGATAAGGACTTAACATTAAGAGGTAGGTCAGATGATGAAGATGATGGTACAAAATATGGTTTCGATTCTAACTCCGTTTCAGATTTGAATAATAAAATGATCGATGACGTAAAAATCGTATTGGCCGAATACAGACTTGCATTAAAAAAGAATAATACTGATCAATCTAAATAATGAATAAGAAGTATACATATGTTTGGGTTTCGCTTATTGTCCTAATTTTTGGCATTATCGTAGTGCCAAGAATTGTAGAAAGATTGTCTTCTGGGTCTGTAGTTGAGAACGATCGTTTAAACGTTTCTGGTGAAAAGAGTAGCGATAAGCTTGGCTATATATTGTTAGATGGTAAGCGAAGAAAAGTGCCTGCTTTTGAGTTTATAAACCAAGATAGTGTTGTTGTTTCTGATGAAGATTATTTGGGTAAGGTGTATGTTGTAGATTTCTTTTTTACCAGATGTCCAAGTATTTGTCCTGTAATGACAACAAACTTAGTAGATGTACAAAAGTATTTTAAAGAAGCCGATGACTTTGCAATAGCATCTTTTAGTATTACACCAGAGTTTGATACACCACAGGTGCTAAGAAATTATAAAGAGAAATATCAGATTCAAGATAAAAACTGGAATCTAATGACCGGTGATCATGATGATATTTATGAATTGGCAAATGCTGGTTTTAATATTTTTGCAGCTGAAATGCCAGATGTTCCTGGCGGGTTTGAACATTCAGGTTTATTTGCCTTGGTAGATAAAGAAGGTTACTTACGATCAAGAATTGATGACTTTGGTAACCCAATAGTATATTACCGTGGTGCTATTTTAGAAGAAAAAGGAGTTAATGATCACGGTGAAACGGAAGAAATAGGGATTCTGAAAATTGACATTCAGAAATTATTAGAAGAATAAGTTTTAGGTATGCAAGGGAGCGTTAAAGACGAGAAAAAGTTTAATAAATTAATTGCAGTAGTTTCTGTTATTATACCAATTGTGGTAGCCATTCTTTTTGGTGTTAAGTTGCCAAATGTTGAGCCACTTTCATTTTTACCTCCAATCTATGCCGCAATAAATGGAATTACGGCTGTACTACTTTTAGTAGCTGTATGGGCTATTAAAAAGGGCAATCAAAAGTTGCATCAGAATTTAATGACAACCAATATTGTGTTGTCTTTACTATTTCTGATTATGTATATTGCCTATCACATGACATCAGATTCTACTAGTTATGGTGGTGTAGGGGCAATTAAATATGTTTATTATTTTATTTTAATTACTCATATCGTACTTTCCATAGCACTAATTCCATTAGTGCTTAGAACATATGCTATGGCATATTTAAAGAAGTTTGAAGATCACAGGGCATTGGCGAAATATACATTTCCTATTTGGTTGTATGTTGCCGTTACCGGTGTTGTAGTTTATTTAATGATATCTCCATACTATGCATATTAAACATATATTATTGGTAGTAGTTTTCTTTCTGTTGATTCCAATAGATGCTGAAGCGCAATGTGCAATGTGTAGAGCGGTCTTAGAAAGTGAATCTTCTGGTAAGGCAGCTGAAGGTATTAATAATGGTATCGTTTATTTGATGGCAGTTCCGTATGTTTTGGTAGCCGGTCTTTTCTATTTTATCTACAAAAAGATGAGACCTTAATTTTATTTTTTAATTTTTTTACACAAATAGTGTAACATTCTTCCATTTGGTTAGTCTTATGATTGTGTGATACTTGTATCGCATTCATCAATCAAACTAATCAATCAATCTTATGTTCGACTTAGAACGTTGGCAAGAAATTTTCGATACTATTCGCAAAAATAAGTTACGCACTTTTCTCACAGGACTTTCCGTTGCTTCGGGAATTTTCATTCTAGTTATTTTATTAGGTTTTGGTCAAGGCATGCAAAATGGTATTGCTAAAGAGTTTGAGCAAGATGCTGCTACAAGTGTTTGGGTCTGGCCGGGTGTAACCACTATTGGTTATAAGGGTATGAACCCAGGTAGACCTATTCAATTTCGTAATGAGAATTACGACATGGCAGGTGTATTGTTTGAGGATCAAATTGAGAATAAATCCCCAAGGTTATTTGTAAGAGATGTTTTTGTAAACTATGGTAGCGAGTCTTTAGCTTATAATGTACAGGGTGTTTCTGATCAATTTCAATTTATCGAAAATGAGTTTATGACCTTAGGTAGATTCCTTAATCAACAAGATGTTGATGCTAAAGCTAAAGTTGCCATCATCAGTAATAAGATCAATCGAGAAGTATTTTCAGAATTAGAAAGTCCTATAGGAGAGTTTTTAGACCTATCTGGTATCCCTTTTAAGATTGTTGGGGTATACGGTGATATTGGTGGCGAACGCGAGGAAGACCGTATTTATATTCCTGTAAGTACTGCACAACAGGTTTTTAATGGAGCGGATCACTTAAATAATCTTTCCTATACATTACCTCCTGTAGAAGATTTTGAAACTGCCGTTGCACAATCTATCAAATTTAAGAACGAATTAAAATCGTATTTACAAAAAGCACATACGGTGGCACCAGAAGATACTAGTGCCATACAAGTATATAACCCTATGGAAGAGGCTAAGCGCTTTTATGCACTAATGGGTGGTATCAAATTCTTCTTTTGGTTTGTTGGGGTTTGTACTATTATCGCTGGTATTGTTGGTGTTAGTAATATTATGTTGATAGTAGTTAAAGAACGTACCAGAGAAATTGGTATTCGAAAAGCACTTGGTGCTAAACCATGGTCTATTGTTGGAATGATTTTGCATGAAGCAATTTTTATAACTGCAATCGCGGGTTTCACGGGACTCATTTTAAGCATGGGGCTTTTGGAAATTGTGGGACCGCATGTAGAGGTTGATTATGTGCTAAATCCCTCAGTGAATTTCAATGTTGCCTTAACTACTGTGTTTGTGTTGATTTTTGCAGGTGCGATAGCAGGATTTTTCCCTGCATGGCGAGCGGCTAAAATTCATGTGATAGAAGCATTAAGGGACGAGTAGTAAAAAATAAAAAAAGCATAATTAATTAAGATATAACCATGTTCAATAGAGACCGTTGGAAAGAAATCTTAGAAGTATTATCTAGTAATGTATTTAGAACATTGGCTACTTCTTTTGGTGTGGGCTGGGGTATTTTTATTCTGATTATATTACTTGCTGCAGGTAAAGGCTTGGAAAATGGTATTCGTGCCGATTTCGGAGACATCGCTACCAATACCATGTTCATGTGGTCACGTAATACTACCATGTCATATAAAGGGCTGCCAAAAGGAAGACGTTTTAGTTTTAAACTAGAAGATGTACAATCTATAAAAGATAATATTCCTAATTTAAGATTCATCTCTCCTAGGAATCAGTTGGGTGGATTTGGAGGAGGTAATAATGTCGTTCGCGGATTAAAAACAGGTGCTTTCAACGTCTACGGAGATTATCCAGAGATTATCCGGCAAGAACCTATGACCATAACATCTGGTAGGTTTGTAAATCATAATGATATTCAAGACAAAAGAAAAATTGCGGTAATAGGTGTTGGCGTACGAAATGAACTTTATGATCGAGGTGAAAAAGTACTTGGAACCTATATTAAAATTCAGGGAGTCAATTTCATGGTTGTAGGTACCTATCAAAAGAAAGATGATGGCGGTGGTGAAGAAGGTCAAAAAGAAATTTATGTGCCATTTACTGCATTCTCGCAAGCTTTTAATATGGGTAACGATGTCGGGTGGATGGCAATTACAGCACTAGATGGTAGTTCCATTTCTAATCTCAAAGAGGAAATTGTAAATGTCGTTAAGGAGAATAGAAAAGTTCACCCCGATGATAAACGTGCCGTCGGGTATTTTGATTTGTATGAACAGTATAATCGAGTAGAAAGTTTATTCGGTGCATTACGTTGGGTAGCTTATTTTGTAGGAGTACTTGTATTATTATCTGGAATTATTGGTGTTAGTAATATTATGCTAATTGTCATTAAAGAACGAACAAAAGAAATCGGTATTCGTAGGGCTTTGGGCGAGGCACCATGGTCCATCAAAAAACAAATTTTAATGGAGTCTATTTTCCTAACTATCATATCCGGAATGATCGGCATTGTTTTCGGTGCAGCATTTATATATGGCGTTAATGCGGTGCTTGATTCCGTGGGTCCGGTAGACATGTTTGTGAACCCTAGTGTAAGTTTGGGTGTGGTAGTCAGTGCACTTGTTATTTTAATATTTTCAGGATTGTTAGCTGGCTTCATACCTGCACAGAGTGCCATCAAAATAAGACCAATTGAAGCTTTAAGAACAGAATAAAATTATCATCAAAATATAACCAATCAAAAAATGAAAAAGTCAACAACAATTATCATCCTGCTTATTATAGTGCTTGCCTTTGGCGGGTCTATGTTTTATTTGTATTCAAAAAATGCAGAAGACCCAGTGGTGTATCAAACAGAAGAACCTTCTAAACAGACCATTATTAAAAAAACCATGGCTACGGGTAGTATTCTTCCATTAGAAGAGGTGCTTATAAAACCAAATATATCTGGAGTTATAGAGAAGATTTTTGTGGAAGGCGGCGACTATGTAAAATCTGGCGATTTGCTTTGTACCATTAAAGTAGTTCCAAATCTAAGCTCTTTAAATGATGCCAGGAATAATATTAATGAAGCTAAAATAAACCTAGATGATCAATTACGTAATTTAGATCGTCAAAAAGGATTGTTTACCAAAGGGGTAATTTCTAAAGTAGATTTAGAGCGTGCTCAGCTCAGCTATGATCAGTCGAAACAATCTTACGCAGCTGCTAATAAAAGATATGATATAGTAAAAACGGGTACTACTTCTGGTTTCGGTAATGCCGCAAATACACAAATTAGAGCAACGGTTAGTGGTATGGTACTCGAAGTACCTGTAGAAGTAGGTAATCAGGTTATTGAAAGTAATAACTTTAATGAAGGTACTACTATAGCAGCTATTGCAGATGTTGATAAAATGATTTTTGAAGGTAAGGTCGATGAGTCTGAAGTTGGCAAAATTAAAGAGAATCTTCCGTTAGAAATTACCGTTGGTGCAATAGAAGATAAAGTGTTCGATGCTGTATTAGATTATATAGCCCCTAAAGGAAACGAAGAGAATGGTGCTATACAGTTTGAAATAAAAGGGACGCTTAAGAAACAAGACTCCGTATTCATTAGAGCAGGTTTAAGTGCAAATGCATCTATAATTTTAGCGCGTGCGGATAGCGTTTTAGCTGTGAAAGAAGCTTTGGTGCAATTCGATGTTAAAACCAAAAAACCATTTGTAGAAATTGCAACTGGTGATCAAGAATTTGAAAGAAGAGATATTGAATTAGGTATCAGCGATGGAATTCATGTTCAAATAAATTCAGGCATTAAAGAAGGTGATAAAATTAAGGTATGGAACGAGGTAGTGCCCGACGAGCTTGCTGAAAATGAATAAAGTAAAAAAATAATCAATTGATGTAACAAATTATACACTAGGTAGTCTAATGAATAGGCAGTGTAAAAATTGTTCAAAACAACAACCAACATGATTCAAATCAAAGATCTTCACAAGTCCTATAAAATGGGCAAGAATTCTCTTCACGTTCTTAAAGGAATAAATTTTAATGTTGAAGAAGGGGAGTTAGTAGCTATCATGGGCTCTTCTGGTTCGGGTAAATCTACCTTATTAAACATTTTAGGAATGTTGGATAGCTCTGATTCTGGAGAGTATATTTTAGATAATGTTCCAATCAAAGATTTAAACGAAACTAAAGCTGCTAGATACAGAAACAAGTTTTTAGGTTTTGTTTTTCAATCGTTCAACCTTATTAATTATAAAAGTGCGGCAGAGAATGTTGCCTTACCATTATACTACCAAAAAGTACCAAGAAAAGAACGTCAAGAAAAAGCTTTAAAATATTTAACTCAAGTGGGTTTAAAGGAATGGGCAGGTCATTTACCTAGCGAACTTTCTGGTGGTCAAAAACAACGTGTCGCAATAGCAAGGGCATTGGCGGCAGAGCCTAAAGTTTTATTGGCAGATGAGCCAACAGGTGCTTTAGACAGTAAAACTTCTTATGAGGTTATGGACTTGATTCAGAAAATCAATGATGCCGGTAATACTATTTTGATAGTTACTCACGAACCTGATATTGCCGATATGTGTAAGCGTATAGTTCATTTAAAGGATGGGGTAATTATAGAGGATAAGAAAATAGAACAAGTAAGAGCCGAACAATATGTTTGATAGAGACATTTGGCAAGAAATATATCATAGTATAAGCAACAACAAGCTTAGAACTTTCCTTACCGGGTTTTCGGTAGGTTGGGGTATATTTATTTTAGTATTGCTATTGGCATCTGTAAAGGGAATGCAAAACGGATTCACACTTCAATTTAGTGATGATGCTACCAACTCCATTTTTGTTAGAACAGGTACTACTTCATTGGCCTATGGCGGATTTGAAGCTGGGCGGAGAATTCAAATGACGAATGATGATATTGAATATATCAAAAGAAGTTTTCCTAACGACGTAGAATACATTAGTCCGAGAGTTTATCAAAATACATCGGCACGTTATAAGAGCGAAACGGGTAGTTATAATATACAGGCAGTTTACCCAGATCACCAAGCTATTGAAAAGACTATTGTAAATAAGGGTCGATTTATAAATACTAATGATTTAATGAATGCCTCTAAAGTTGCCGTTATCGGTAGAAAAGTAGAGGAAGATTTATTTAAGAACGAAGATGCTTTAGGCAAGTTCGTTGAGTTCAACGGACTGCCTTTTAGAGTCATCGGTACTTTCACTGATGACGGTGATGATAATGCAGAGCGAAACATCTATGCACCTACCAGTACATATCAAAAAATGTATGGGCAAACAGATCACATTGATCAGATTGCTTTAACCTACAACCCTAATTACGATTTAACAGAGGCACTAGCGTTTTCAGATAGGTTAGAAAATGTATTTAGGAGGCGTTTTAAAATTGCGCCCAAGGATCAATCAGGTATTAGAATCTTCAACTACGCAGAGGTTTTTGAAGATATCAGCAACTTTACAGGTGGTTTAGATATCGCTGTAATTATAGTGGGGCTTTTAATATTACTATCTGGTATTGTAGGTATCGGTAATATTATGGTGTTTATAATTAAAGAGCGTACAAAAGAAATTGGTGTACGTAAAGCTTTGGGTGCTGAGCCGTGGTCGATTATAAAATTAGTCTTGTTCGAATCTGTTTTTATAACTGCCTTATCCGGATTTATAGGATTAGGAATTGCAACGGGATTATTGGCAGCTATCGGTCCTAGTATTAAAACAGGTGCTTTTGCCAACCCGTCTGTTAGTATGTCAATGGTTGTAACCGCAACTATAATATTGATTGTTGCAGGAGTTTTAGCAGGATTAATTCCGGCAATGAAAGCGGCAAGAGTAAAACCAATTGTAGCATTAAGCGATAAATAATATGTGGATATTTGATAGAGATTTATGGTCAGAGATTTTTGCCACATTAGGTAAGAACTTGTTTCGGACTTTTTTAACCATGTTAGGGGTTATTATAGCGATGATAATTCTTGTGCTATTATTAGGTGGTGCAAATGGAATGAGTAACGGCTTTCAAAAAATATTCGCTGGTACGGCATCTAACAGTCTGTTTGTATGGAGTCAAAGTACCTCAGAGCCTTATAAAGGATTTGAAAGAGGGCGAAGAATTCAATTTAAACTTGAAGATGCTACCATTTTAAAAGAACAGATTCCAGAGATAGAAGTTCTTGCCCCACGTATAGAACTTGGCAATCATAGGGGGGTGGTTACAGTATATAGAAATGGTTTGACTAGTGGTTCGGCAGTATATGGTGATTATCCGAATGTGGATGAAATCATGAAGAAGAAACTAGTAGAGGGTAGGTTTCTGAATGAAAATGACATGACCGAGTCTAAAAAGGTGTGTGTTATTGGAGAAGAAACGTATAAACTTTTATTTGAAAAAGGCGAAAATGCCATAGGGGAAGATGTTCGTATTAACGGAGTGTTCTTTAATATTGTCGGAATATATAAGCCAAACCAAAACATCAATATTGACGGGGAGAATTCAGTGTATATTCCTTTTTCAACATTTCAAAAAGCATTTGGTTCTGGAGATAGAATGGGATGGATGGCAATTTCGGTTCAGTCAGATACTAAAGTGCCTGTAGTTGAAAGTCAGATAAAACGGCTGTTGAAAAACAAGTATGATATCAACCCTATAGACGAACGTGCTATTGGTAGTTTTGATATGTCTGAAGTTTTTAATAATGTATCTGCATTTACGGGTGTATTACAAGGCGTGTCATTCTTTGTCGGAATTTTGACCTTACTGGCAGGTGTTATTGCTATTAGTAATATTCTTTTAATTACGGTAAAAGAACGTACAAAAGAAATAGGCATAAGACGTGCTTTAGGTGCAACACCAAAAGTGGTAAAAAGACAAATTGTACTAGAGTCAATAGTAATTACGGTATTTGCTGGCTTTGTCGGTTTTGCAATTGCAATAGGTTTTCTGGCGATTGCGAATAATATGATAGGCGAAAATAGTGATATGCCATTTTATAATCTTATGATTAGTATACCACAGTTTTTAGGTTCTTTTATTTTAATGGTTGGTCTGAGTGTTTTAATCGGATTGATACCTGCGAATAGAGCTATTAGAATAAAACCAATTGACGCCTTAAGAGAAGAGTAACAGACCAAACAACAAAAGAATAAATAACAATCAAATAGTTGAGCATGAACAAGTATGTAAAGTACGTATTAATAGGAGTAGCAGTTATTGGGATACTGGCTGCAGTAGTCTATTTTTTAAAGAAGAATAGTACTCCTTTAAAAACATATGAAACGGAAACCGTTGAAAAAAGAGATATTACCAATAAGGTTGTTGTTACCGGTAAGGTAATACCACAAGATGAAATTGAGATCAAGCCTCAAATTTCTGGTATTATACAAAAGGTATATTTAGAAGAAGGAGTTCAAGTAAAAGCAGGAGATTTAATAGCTACCATAAAAGTTGTACCTAATGAACAATCTTTAAATCAGGCACGTGGTAGGGTAAACAATGCTAAAATATCTTTGAGTAATACAAAGATTGAATATGACCGTAATAAAACACTTTTTGATAAAGGGGTGATTTCTAGTCAAGACTTTAATGCATTACAATTGCGATTTGATCAGGCAACTCAAGAACTACAAAACGCTCAAGCAGACTATCAGATTATTAGAGTAGGTTCTGCAGGAGGTTCCTCTAGTGCAAATACCAATATTAGAGCAACAGTTACAGGAACGTTATTGGAGATTCCGGTAGAAGTAGGGGATCAGGTTATTGAAAGTAATAATTTCAATGACGGTACTACCATCGCCTTTATTGCTGATATGTCTAAAATGATTTTTGAAGGTGAAGTTGATGAAGCTGAAGTAGGGAAACTTAAGGTGGGTATGCCTTTAGAAATTAGCATGGGTGCTTTGCAAGATGAAAAATTCAGTGCAAAATTAAAGTTTATAGCACCTAAAGGTGTGGAAGAAGAAGGAGCTGTTCAGTTTAAAATTGAAGGTGATTTAGTGGTATCTGATAGCACTAATATTAGAGCGGGATATAGCGCAAATGCAGCCATTGTTTTAGAAGAGAAAAAAGATGTGCTTTCTATTAAGGAAGCTTTGTTACAGTTTGATAAAGAAACCAATAAGCCCTATGTAGAAGTGGAGACTGGTGATAATGAGTTTGAAAAAAGAGAGCTAGAACTAGGTGTAAGTGATGGTATCGACGTAGAAATTATTTCTGGAATCGATGAAAACTCTAAAATAAAAATCTGGAACAAGTTAGAAGCCAAGAGTGACGATAATGATCCGGATGAGGATTAAGAATAATCAATCAAATCAAAAAACGAATCGAGCAACCTAGATATAGGTTGGTTTAAAAAAGAATAAAATGAAAGTAAAAATCACTGGATTACTACTGATATTTTCTGTTGTGGTAGGGATGGCACAACAAAAGAAATGGACTCTAGAGGAGTGTGTGTATTATGCTGTAGAAAACAACCTTACGGTAGCGCAATATGAATTGGATTTAGAGAACGCTAAAATCGATCAGTCTGATGCTCTTGGGGCATTATTGCCAAATTTAAATGGAACTTTGCAGGCATCAGCAAATACAGGTCTTGCTTTAGATCCAACTACCAATAATTTGGTCTCTGCTACGATTTTTTCAGCTCAAGGAGATTTAACTTCATCGGTTACTTTGTTTGATGGTCTTAGGAATTATAACCGTATCGAACGGGCAAAATTGAGTGGTATAGCAAATCAATATCGTTTAGATGATATTAAGGATGATATTAGATTAAGTGTGGCAAATGCTTATCTGCAGGTATTATCCAATAAAGAATCGCTAAAAGTTTTTAAAGCTCAGTTGGCTGTTACTGAACAAGATTTAAAGAGGACTAATGAACTGGTAGAATCAGGTGTTGTTGCTCGTGGTGACTTATTGGAGTTAGAAGCTACGGCCGCTGGTCAGGAACAGCAAATTATAAATTCTCAGAGTTTGATTTTAATATCAAGAATCAATTTAGCACAAATGCTAGGGATAACAGATTACGAAAATTTCGATATAGCAGAAGAAGAGTTTGATATTCCTCCATCTGATATTTTAGACAACTCTGCTAAAGTAATTTTTGATAAAGCTCTGACCTTCAGAAATGATATTAAATTTGCTCTTTCTGGTGTAGAATTAGCTGAAAAGGATTTGGAAATTTCTAAAGGGGCTAAATATCCAAGTATAGGAGCGTTTATAAACTATAATACTAGATATTCCGATCAAAATAATGATCCATTTACAGGTGAGAAAATTCCATTAAAAGATCAATTATATATCAATGATGGTATTTCCTATGGGGCACAAATGAGTATTCCGATTTTTAATGGATGGAGCGTTAGAAATAGTATAAAGCGTTCTCAAATTAGTGTCGATATTGCGAGAATCGAATATGAAAGAACTATGTTACAATTGGAGACTGATGTGAACCAAGCGTATGTAGATGTTACTAGTTTTTATAAAGCTTATGAGGCAGCACAGAAAACTTTAGAAGCAAGAAGTCTTGCGTATCAATATTCTAAAGAACGTTTTGATGTAGGATTAATGAACTCGTTCGATTTTAGTCAGGCACAATCTAGAGTTGATAATGCCGAGGCAGAATTAATTAGAACAAAATACGATTACATATTCAGATTAAAAATATTAGAATTCTATTTCGGCATACCTATTTCTTTGGAATAGTATATAATGTATATAAGTTAAAAGCCTGTAACATTTTATCGTTACAGGCTTTTTCATTTTGTAGTAAGTAATACCTTTGCACTATGGGCTTAATATTGAATTTAGAAACATCATCTACAAATTGTTCGGTTTGCGTCGCTAAGGACGGAGAAATTCTTGCGATTAGGGAATTAAATTCAGCGAACTATTCGCATGCAGAAAAACTTCATATTTTTATAGAAGAAGTAATGCAGGAGGCATCTGTTCAAATGCAAGATTTAGAGGCTGTAGCGGTCAGTAAAGGTCCAGGTTCTTATACAGGGTTAAGAATTGGAGTTTCAGCGGCTAAGGGCTTATGTTACGCTTTAGGCATTCCATTAATTTCTGTTGCTACATTAAAAAGCATGGCATCTCAAATTCAGATTAAAGAAAATGAAGTTTTGATTCCGGTGTTAGATGCTAGACGTATGGAGGTTTATTCTGCAGTGTTCGATGCTGAATTAAGTGAGATTAGAGAAACAAAGGCAGAGATAATAGAAGAGAGCTCTTTTCAAGAATATATAAATGCTAAGCACGTTCATTTTTTAGGAAGTGGAGCGGAGAAGATAAAAGAGCTTTTTCCGGATGATACAATAACATATCATTGCGAGATTGTACCTTCTGCAAAAGAAATGGCTTTCATTTCTTCAAATAAGTATCAACTAAATGATTTTGAAGATGTTGCATATTTTGAGCCATATTATTTGAAAGATTTTGTGATGCAAACCAAGAAAGCGAAAGCATAAAAATGATGTAAAATAAAAAAGCCCTTGAGAAATCAAGGGCTTTTTTATTCGCTGTGAATTGTAAATTAACTTTTCATCTGTGTAACTACTCTTTGTGGGAATGGTATTTCTATACCTGCAGCATCAAAACGATATTTTATTTCTTCTAAAACGAAGAAATGCGCAGCCCAAAAATCACCGTTATTTGCCCAAAAACGTAACGTTAGATTTACCGAACTATCTCCTAATTCACCTACATATACTTCAGGAGCTGGAGTCTTATGTATAGTTTCATACTCATTGCATATAGCTAATAGAATTTCTTTAGCTTCTTTAATATTTGAACTATAACCAATACCAACATCAATTTTATCTCTTCTAGTATCTTGAGCGTTGTAGTTTGTGATTGTATTGTTAGATAGTTGACCATTTGGTATTATCGCAATTTGATTACCAAAGGTGCTTACTTTTGTAGTAAATATTGAAATTTCTTTTACCGTCCCATCTACACCTTGAGCAGAGATAAAATCTCCTATTCTAAAGGGTTTAAATAATAAGATAAGAACACCACCTGCGAAATTTGCCAATGAACCTTGTAGAGCTAAACCAATAGCTAAACCTGCAGATGCTAATATAGCAACCAAAGAACTTGTATGTACTCCTAGTTGGGTAATTACCAATACGAAGAGTATTATTTTTAAAGCTATACTAATAAAGCTCTGTAAGAATGTTTCTAGTGCTAAGTCATAGTCTTTAGTTGCGAAGAATTTACGAATCATTTTATTTATGAAACGTATAAGATAGGTGCCGGCAATTAATAAAAATATTGCCCATAATACACTTGGTAGTACCGCCCATAGCCAAGCTATCGCATTATCTGCATGCTCTTGCAGATTCATTATTTTATCCATCATAACTTTTATTTTTTTAAACTGCCATCTTAACCAGAAACTTATAACCTATAATTGATAAGAGGCTGAATAATTGTTAAATTATAGATGAAACAAGATCTAAAGCTTTGCTAGGTTCTTCTACGGGCATTTGACAGCTACCGTGATTACAAACGTAGATGAGCGTCTTGTTCATTACATACCTATTCATTAACAATGGTAAGTTGCTAGTTTTAGCATTTGAAGCAGCAAATATAGCATTTGGGAGATAGTTCTTCATGAGGGTTTTGCATATGAGTTCAAAGTTTTCACCGATAACGACCAATTCATAGAAATTCTCACTCATTAGCTGTGCTAAGTGAAGCCAATTAGCATGATTTTGCGGATTCTCAGTGACAGATGATTTCATAGTTTTCATCATTTTATGCAAACGACTATCGAAATTATCTTCAGGAAAATACTTTGAAAGCTTATGTAGATTATGTGCCATCATTGAATTAGAAGACGGAATTACGTTATCTGCAACTTCCAAAGTTCTTCTAATAAGACGGTTTTCGTTATTAGATGTAAAAAAGAATAGTCCCGTGTCAGAATCTGAGAAATTTTCAATGACATATTTTGTTAACTCTAGACTATGATCAAGCCATTTTTCGTCAAAAGAAACTTCATATAGCCCAATAAAGGCATCGATAATAGATGCGTAATCTTCTAAAAAACCATGAATAGTACTTTTTCCATTCTTGAAGTTGCGGTATAAACCACCATCTTCAGTAATCATATGCTTTAGAATAAAATTAGCATTATTAATAGCAAGGTTTAAATACTTATCGTCTTCTAGATATCTATAAGCATCTGTAAGTCCTTTTAATGTTAAGCCGTTCCAAGAGGTTAAAATTTTATCATCTAATCTTGGTTTGTTTCTTTTTTCTCTCTCTACCTTCAATAAAGAAAGGCATTTAGAGATGATTTGCTGTAACTCTACTTTAGTTATAGAATGATTCATTGCAATAGCTAACGCTTCTGAATCTCTTATAAGCACATAATTCTCGTCTTCCCAATATCCATAAGAGTTAATACTGAAGTAATCACTGAAAACAGGGTAATCGTCTTTTAATAGTTCTTTTAGTTGGTCTTCTTGCCAAACATAAAATGCACCTTCTACTAACTTATTATCATCAGTTAAACTATCAGCATCTAAAGAAGAGTAAAATCCGTTGCTTATATCTAATAATTCTTCCTCTAGGAAAGCGATACTTTTTTCTACTATTACTTTATAGAGGTTATTGTTAGTGTTAGCATATGCATTTGCGTAAAGACTAATCAATAATCCGTTATCATATAACATTTTCTCAAAATGGGGTACGTGCCATTTAGTATCAACAGAATACCTAGAGAACCCACCGCCAACATGATCAAATATACCGCCCCAGGCCATTCTTGTTAGGGTAGTGTTTACATATTCATTTACAGTATTATCTTGTTTTGCGTGAGAATAGTATTGTAAAAAGTTGAGGTTGGTAGGCATCATAAATTTTGGTGCCCGTTTATATCCTCCTAAAAACGTATCAAAGTATTTGGCCCAATCACTAACCATCAAATCAATTTCAGAAGCTTCAATTGTATCTTGATTTTCACCTTTTGTTATAGCATTGATTTCTTTTAGCCCTGTTGCCATGTTTTCGGCATACCCAATAATCTTATTGGGGTCATCAACATAAAGCTGTTGCAGTTGATTCAATGCTTGTATCCATTCTTGTTTTTTGACGAAGGTTGCGCCCCAGAAAGGTCTGCCATCGGGTAGCGCAAGAATATTTAAAGGCCAGCCACCACTACCTGTCATCATTTGTAATGCATCCATATAAATATGGTCAATATCTGGACGTTCTTCCCTGTCCACTTTAATATTTATAAAATGGGCATTCATTGTTTTGGCAACTTCTTCATCTTCAAAACATTCATGTTCCATAACGTGGCACCAATGACAAGCGGCATAACCAATGCTAATAAGTATTAGTTTTTGCTCTTCTTGTGCTTGTTTTAAAACGTCATCATTCCACGCTTCCCAATTAACCGGATTATGTGCGTGCTGCAGTAAATATGGACTGCTTTCTTTAATTAGATTATTAGTATGCTTTTGTGGGGTAGGCATTGGGTGTATTTTAGTTTTAAAACAAGAAAAGCGCCATTTGGCGCTTTTAATCCTGTAAGGTAATTGTTATTTCACTTCAAAAGTGATTTTCACATTTACTCTGTAATTTTTGATTTTTCCGTCTTCAACAGTAGCACTTTGTTCATTGATGTAAACTGACTTAATATTCTTTACTGATTTAGATGCTTCAGAAACTGCTTTTTTAGCTGCGTCTTCCCATCCGTTGTCAGAATTTGCTAATATTTCGATTACTTTTAAAACTGCCATAATTAATGATTTTTAGATTTATTTAAAGTTACAAAAATTGAAGGCAATGTTTAATTCATTTCAATAATTAATTAACCGTTAAGCGCAACTACCTCATTTACTTTGTCTCCCATCATATTTTTTAGCATCGTCTCAATACCGTTTTTCAAGGTAAATGTTGATGATGGGCAGCCACTGCAAGCTCCTTGTAAAATTACATTAACCGTTTTGCTTTCTACATCATATGATTGAAACATAATATTACCACCATCACTCGCTACAGCTGGTTTTACATATTCTTCTAAAATATCAACTATTTCTTGAGAAGTTTCATCAAGTTCTATCGTACTTTCTGCGGATACTGTTTCAGATACTTGCGCTTCTGCACCAATAGCTTTTGCATTGTCAGCAACAATTTCTTTGCCGTCAGCAATGAAATTTCTAATTACCTCGCGTAGTTCTATATTAATATCGTCCCATTCTGCAACTTCATACTTAGAAACAGAAACGTAGTTCTCGTCTATAAATACTTGTTTTACGAACGGAAATTGAAATAGCTCCATAGCCAATTTAGAATCTCTAGCTTCATCAATATTCTTAAACTCGAATGCTGATGCTACAATTTTCTTGCTAGCCACAAACTTCATGGTAGATGGGTTGGGTGTAACCTCTGCGTAAACAGTTACAGGAACTGGTTTGTCCATGTCTTCCTCAATAACTATTGGTTCCCCAGCATTCAAATACTCAACTAACTGTTGTGCAACTTCGTCTTTTACATCTTCCCACTGAACAATATCATAACGTTCTAGTCCAATGAAATCACCAGAAATGTATACTGTTTTTATAAATGGTAAATGGAATAATTGCTGAGCTAAAGGTGAGTTTTTAGCATCATCAATATTCTTGAATTCGTAATTTTTTCGTTGAACTAATATATGATTAGTTTCGAACTTTAATATATTTGGGTTATTGGTCTTAACGACCGTAATTGAATACTCTTTCATTTCTTAGTAATTTTATGCAAAAATACAAAGGAAATCTTAGTTTGCACCTACATAATAATGTTGAGGTTAACCCGTTATACACTTTATATTAGTGAAACTAAACCTTAGTTTTAAAGTCCCAAGATGAAATACCACTTACTTCTATTGTTTACCGTACTTATGATTGGATTGAAATCTAATGCACAAGAAGGTATTCCAGTATATTTTGATTATTTATCTGACAACTATTATTTAGTTTTTCCTTCAATGGCTGGTATTGGTGATGGTGGAAAAATTAGAGCTACTGCAAGAAAACAATGGTTCGATGTCGATGATGCACCAAGTTTACAAACGATAAATGCGCATTTTAGATTAGGTGATTCCCCAAGTGGTATTGGTGCAATCATATTTAATGATGCTAATGGTTACCATTCGCAAACAGGATTAAAATTAACATATGCTCACCATTTAAGAATGGGAGGAGATGATGTGAGGCAGTTGAATCAACTTTCTTTTGGATTAAGCGCTACCATTTTACAAAGTAGTTTAGATGAAACTGAATTTAGATCAGTAACTCCTGACCCAGCAGTGTCTGGTATTAAATTAAGTTCTTCTTACACTAATGTTGATATTGGTATTTCATATAACTATCAAGAATTCTATACGCATTTTGCAGTGACTAATGCATTAACGGGGAGTAAGAGAAATTTATATTATAGAGACAGGCAAGATAATCCTGAAGAGTTGGTTATTGATAATATTAGACGTTTTTTAGTTTCTACGGGTTATGTTTTTGGAAGAAGTGAATGGCAGTTTGAACCATCTATCTTATTTCAAATGACTGAATTTACTAAAGAGAAAAGTTTAGATATTAATGCTAAGGTATACAAGGATGTAGATTTTGGACGTATTTGGGGCGGACTTTCGTACAGAAGAAGTTTTGACGGAGCACAATTTCAAGATGGAGCTTCTTTTGGTGAACAACGTTTGCAGTTGGTTACTCCGATTGTTGGTGCTAACTTCAAAAATTTTATGGTCTCTTATAACTATTCTTATCAAATGGGAGATATCCGCTTTGATAATGGAGGGTTTCATCAAATTACCTTAGGGTATGATTTCGGTCAAAAAGAACGTAAGTACGATTGTTATTGCCCGGCAGCAAATTAAAAAGGTCTGCTCGTAATTGAGCAGACCTGGTATTTTATTATTCCCAACTGTAATCTTTAGTCTTAGCTTGCTTTTTAATTGCTTTAATCATAGCATTTTCAAGCTCTCCTGAATTATTTTCTTTTTGATGCTCAGATATATACGCTAATCGTTTCTTATTATATTCTTGTATCTCTTTTTGAATCTCTTCTCTTTCGTTCTTTTTGTTATCTACATACCTTTTTATCTCTTTTTCATTTTTGCCTTGTAGCTCCTTTGGTAACTCATCGTTCTCTACTGAACTTATTTCGAATTCGGCATCATCGTAGGCATCGACCAAATCCCATTTTTTATTATTATAAAGTCTAGAACTTTTGCTGACAGCTCTTTTAACGGCAACCGCTTCTTCCATCTCTAATGCATTACTGTCTTGTACTTCTTGTGCAATATATTTTGATTGACCCATCGACCCGTAAGAAACGTACGTGGTATTCAATCTTGAATTTAGTTTAATAATGATATCGTCATATGGGGTGTTGATATGTACAACTTTTTTATTGTGGTCAATAGCCATATATTCTCCACCTGTTAATGAAGCACCATTTTTCCAATCGGTATTTATTCCCAATTCATAATTTCCACAGAAGATGGTGTTTACCACTACATCTTTTTCATTGGCATTAGCTAATGCAGTTCTGTAATTATATCTACCTTGATTAAAAGGTTCGTTACCTGCAATAAAAATCATACGAAGTAAATCTGGATTCTTATTCCATGGTAATTGGTGTAAAGAGGTCTGTAGTACTTTGCCGCAATATTCTTCACCACCATTGGTAGTCAATGAAAATAGCTTTTCTGAAATTTCATCTAAATCACTACTAAAACCTAATACTTGTTGAATGTATCCTTCGTTTGCAGAAAGATTGTCGTTGCCATATTGGTATAATGCAATTTGTAAATTTGGTCTGGTATCATTACCACATTTCGCATAACTAAACTCATTAACAATATCCCAAAGTTGAGATTTGGCTTGGTTTATTAATCCGTCCATACTATTGCTAGTATCTAATAGCAAGGCTATTTGAACAATATTAGCTTCTTTTGGCTCTTCGGTTTCTATTGCATGTGCAATTAGTTCAATTGGTTTTTTCTTTTCGGTAATATTGCAGGCATAAACGGTAGATAGTGTTAGTAATGCTATGCCTATTGATCCTAGTTGTTTAATTGTTTTCATTGTTTTAGTTTTAAATTCAGAGCTAAACTAAAGGCAAAGTATTTCTCTGAATAACGATAATGAGCGAACAGTCCGTTTCACTTAGTAAAGTGGTTTGCAGAGTTTGTAAACCCATGAAATTATGGTTTAGTGTTGGGTGTTTTAAGTAATACGTATTTTTTAGTGCCACAATAATCAGCTAAGTTTACCGTAGTAATAGCAGATGAAAAATTATAGTATCTATATTGTATTATGTTTTCTTTTTGGATGGAGCACGCTTTATTCTCAAAGGCAAAATGATGCCCTAAAGTTTACATTAGAGGGTAGGGTAGAAGTTAGAAATACTGGGAAACCAATATCTGGTGTTTCTGTTTCTAATGACATGGGAGACTTTGTGATTACTAACGGTTTAGGGGAATTTGAAATTAGAACTCGAATTGGTGACCAACTTATAATAGAACATGATGATATTGAAACCCTACGGTATGATGTACAAAAGAATGACGATGTTTTAATCTTAGTTGAAGATTTTGAATCTTCACCAATTAGTAGTCGGTCAAAATCATTACCGGATATAGCTGTCAAACATCAGCAGTTATTAGATTCGGCAGAAGAGTATAAAGTTCAAGATATTGAAAGAAGTATTGATTTGGTAGCACAATCTATTTCAATTTTAGGTAAGCGAGGGCGAAAGAAAGAACTGGCAAGGTCGCTTTCTAAACTCGGTGAAATCTATCAATATCATAAACAATTAGATTTAGCTATTGATAATTATGAAGATGCTTTAGAAAATAATAAGACAATTTCAACTTCTTTGCTATTAGCTAAGGCATATAATTTAACGAACAGATTTGACGAAAGCTTAGCGTTATTAAATCCGTTATTAGAGATTAAGTCTATGCCGCCGAACCAAAGTGTAGTTCTTTATGAATTGTTAGGTGATGCTAAAAAAGGAAAAGGTAGAACACAAGAAGCTTTGGACTTGTATAATAGAGGGTTGTTGATTGCGGACAAGAATCAGATTACATCCAAAATGATCGATTTAAATTCTAAAATAGGCGATACTTATTCTCTAGGAAATCAGAATATGGAGGCTGAGGCTTATTATGATAGTTCGTTAGAACTTGCAACTCAGTCAGCACCCAAAAGAGCATTGCAAGAGAAAGAAAAGGTAGCGGATTTCTACAATACAAAAAATAGGTTCAACGAAGAGATTACTATGCGTAAAAGTAGTCTTCAAGAATTAAAAAAGCTTAATTCGCCCAACGCAGGAGTTAAGAAATTAGAATTAGGTGACACCATTACATCACAGCGTATTAATTATAAAATTGCGAATGCGTATATCTCTCAAGATAAGTACAACGAGGCTATTCCTTTTTTAGAGAAAAGTATTGTTGAAGCAGATTCAGATGATGATTTAGTGGTTCAGAAAGATGCTACTAGAAAATTGTCTGAAGTATACAAAGTAAAGGGAGATTTTACCAAGGCATTAGATACCTACCAAGCATATGTGGCTTTAGTAGATTCGTTATATGTACGTAAAGAACAAGAAATTTCTAGAGCTACTCGTTTTAATCGCGAAATTGCAAATGCAGAAAACCGACTTACAGGTTTAGAGCAAGAAAGAGAATTATCGCAAAGTAAATATGATCTTGCGCTTACAGAGCAGGAGCTGGTGAAAGAGAGTAATAAGCGGCAGGAATTGGTGATTTATTCGCTAATATTCGGACTCTTATTAACCTTACTGGCGGCTTTTTTCTTTTACCGAAGTAATCAACAACAAAAACTTGCAAATAATTTGTTGGCATTGAAATCGTTGAGGTCGCAAATGAATCCGCATTTTATTTTCAATGCACTTAATTCGGTAAATAATTTTATTTCAAAAAGTGATGAACGTAGTGCCAATAGGTATCTAAGTGATTTCTCAAAGTTGATGCGCTCCGTATTAGAAAATTCTGAAGAAGATTTTATTCCATTGGAAAAAGAACTGCAACAGTTAGAACTTTATATAAAACTAGAACACTCTAGATTCGAAGATAAATTTGATTATCAGATAGCTGTTGATGAGAATGTACAGGTTTCTAAATTTCAAATACCGCCAATGTTATTACAACCATATATAGAAAATGCTATTTGGCATGGATTAAGGTATAGAGAAGAAAAGGGTGAATTGTTGGTAACGGTCAAAGAGAATAGTGCTGATTCCATTATAATCTGTATTACTGACAATGGTATCGGAAGAAAGAAATCTGCAGAAATTAAAACTCAAAATCAGCGAAAACAAAAGTCCAAAGGAATGGGCATCATTAAAAAACGTGTGGCTATTTTAAACGATATGTATACAGACAAAGTAGATATTAAAATTTCAGATTTACAGTCAGATGGTTCAGGAACTAAAGTCCTATTCATTTTAAAAAGAGAAAAATGAGCTTAAACGCAATTTTAGTAGAAGATGAGGCAAATAGTAGAGAGATATTAAGAAATTATATTGCTAAATATTGCCCAAGTGTAAATTTGCTGGGAGAGGCTTCATCAATTAAAGAAGCCTTAGTCTTAATTAATGATAACGACTTAGATTTGGTATTTTTAGATGTAGAGATGCCTTTTGGTAATGCGTTCGATTTATTGGATCAATTACCAGACAGAACTTTTGAAACCGTTTTTGTTACTGCTTATGATCATTATGCAAAAGATGCTTTAAATAACCATGCTGCATATTATTTGACAAAGCCTATCAACATAGATGAGTTGGTAAATGCAGTTGAATATGTAGATGGTGTTAGAGAGAAAGAAGCCAGTTTAGAGGGGGAGGTTTTAAGTACAAAATCTAACGGAGTAGAGGGGAAGTTGACATTGCCGCAGCAAGACGGATTTCAAGTATTGAATATTGCCGAAATATTGTATTGCAAGGCAGATGATAATTATACCGAAATCTACTTGTTGAATAAGAAGATTTTGGTCAGTAAGACATTAAAATATTTTGAAGATGCTTTAACCGACTATCCGTTTGCACGAGTACATAAATCTTTTTTAGTAAATGTAAATGAGGTGGTGAAGTACAGAAAAGGTAAAGGTGGTAGTGTAGTTATGTCTAACGGTAAAGAAGTGATGGTTTCCGCATCAAAAAAGAAAGATTTTCTATCCTATTTTAATTAAACGAATTACAATGATAAAAGCAGTTAGGGGTAAAGAACCCGTTATAGGTGAAGATTGTTTTATTGCAGAAAATGCAACAATAGTTGGTGAAGTAAGTATGGGTAAGCAATGTAGTGTGTGGTTTAATGCTGTACTACGTGGCGATGTTCATTTTATTAAAATGGGTGATAAGGTTAATGTGCAAGATGGTGCCGTAATTCATTGTACGTATTTAAAGTCTCCTACCACAATTGGTAATAATGTTTCTATTGGGCATAATGCTCTTGTACATGGCTGTACCATACATGATAATGTGCTAATTGGTATGGGTAGTATTATTATGGATGATTGTGTAGTAGAAAGTAATAGTATTATTGCTGCCGGAGCTGTGCTAACTAAAGGTACCCACGTGCCATCTGGGAGTATTTTTGCGGGTATGCCGGCAAAGAAAATAAAAGATATTAGTCCCGAATTAAGTTCTGGAGAAATTAATAGAATTGCCGAAGCCTATACCATGTATTCAGGCTGGTTTAAGGAATAAAGGTTGACGCAAAAAGTCAATTACCTGTTGCAATCTATCTAAATTATGTACTTTTGACCCACCAAAACTAAAAGTTATGAACGCGTATGTTTTTCCTGGGCAAGGTGCTCAATTTGTTGGAATGGGTTTAGATCTATATGAAAAATACCCTATTGCAAAAGAGTTGTTTCTTAAAGCAAATGATATACTAGGCTTTGAGATTACTGAGGTAATGTTCAGAGGTAATGCCGAAGGATTGAAAGAAACCAAGGTAACTCAACCAGCCATATTTCTACATTCTGTTATTCTAAGTAAAGTAATGGGAGATTCATTTAAACCAGATATGGTTGCTGGTCATTCATTAGGAGAATTCTCTGCCTTAGTAGCGAATAATACCTTAAGTTTTGAAGACGGATTAAAATTAGTTTCGCAACGAGCCTTGGCAATGCAGAAGGCATGTGAACTTAAACCATCTACCATGGCAGCTGTTTTAGGATTGGAAGACGCTGTGGTAGAAAAAGTATGTGCAGAAATTTCAGGAATTGTTGTTGCGGCAAATTATAACTGTCCTGGTCAATTGGTAATTTCTGGTGAAATATCTGCAGTAGAGGAAGCTTGTGAAAAATTAAAAGAGGCAGGAGCAAGGCGTGCATTAATGTTGCCTGTAGGTGGTGCTTTTCACTCTCCGCTAATGGAGCCTGCTAGAGAAGAGTTAGCTGCGGCAATTGCTAATACTACATTTTCTGCTCCTAGTTGCCCAATATACCAGAATGTGCTTACCACTGCGGTGACTAGTGCAGATGAGATTAAAAAGAATTTAATGCTGCAATTGACTGCACCTGTTAAATGGACACAAAGTGTTCAGCAAATGGTGAAAGACGGTGCTACTATTTTTACTGAAATAGGTCCGGGTAAGGTATTACAAGGGCTAGTAAGAAAAATTGAACCTTCTGTTACTACGCAAGCCCCAGAGTTAACAGACTAACCATTGTTTCGTTAATATTACCATTTAACCTATAAATCCTTTTTTCAACTGTTTGTGAGGGGTTTACCTTGATTTTTTTGTAATATTGAGACCCTCATTTTTGGTTATGGATTTAGAACATCCTTCAGCCTTATTGTTGGGAATGATAAAGAATGCTATGAAAATAAGAGTATATAATAGTTTTTTGACTTCTAATAGTAGTAGGAGCTTAAAGAGATTCCTATTTGTTTTTGGATTCCTTTTTTTAGGTGCTTTTTCTCAAAGTGTTTCTGCGCAGTTGGTATCCATTGAGAATGATAGAGATGCTGATGAAGAAAATGAGGTGTCTGGTAGCTTTATAATAAGTGTTGACAATCCTGGGATTGGGGCTGGTAGTGTAACAGTTAAATATAATGTTTTAGTTACTAGTACGGCTACATCAGATGTCGATTATGTTGAATTAGATGGAGAAATTGATATTTCGTATAACGTTGTTGGAAATGGAAGTGAAATCATAGAAATTGAAGTCGACGATGATGATCTTGTTGAAGGTGAAGAAGTGATAATTATTCAATTGGTTGAAAGTATTGACTATAATGTAGATATTAATAATGATACCGCTACCGTAATTATCGAAGACAACGATACTGGTGAAGTCACATTAGGGGTCATTAGGGATGAAACTACTGAAGGCGCAACCACTAATGCTACTTATGGTCTGTTTAGAATTTTTATAGATGAGCCTAATAACACCGGAAGTCCTTTAACAGTTACCTATAATTTAATTGGAGGGACGGCTACAGAAGGTGATGATTATGTTATAGCGAGTACTGCGGTTATTGCAAATGGTGCATCATTTACAAATTTGTTAGTCAACCCGGAAGATGATGATTTGGTTGAAGTTGATGAAACAGTTGTTATGACAATTACGGCAATAGATAGCGATTCATATACAATTGGCACTCCTGACACTGAGACTGTTACCATCATAGATAACGATATTTTTGAAGCTTCTATTGAATCTACAACTGCGACAGCCAGAGAAAGTCCTTTAACTGTAGGTGTTTTTACCGTTGATGTAGATAAGATCAATGCGACCGGTGCACCTATTGAAATTGAATATGCGGTTAGTGGTACAGCAGATGAGGGAGATGATTTTACAACTCTTTCAGGGTCTGTTACCATTGAAGACGGTGAAAGTACGGGTACTATTACGCTTACACCAATTAATGATACCGATATTGAAAGTAATGAAACGGTAGTATTGACTTTGGTAAATGGTTCTGATTATACGGTTGGCGGTCCAGATAGTGCTACGGTGATAATCGTAAGTGACGATACCAATGTTGCACAAATTACTGCATCAGATGGTACGGCTGCCGAAAGTAATGGTGCTGTTTCTTCTGGAGAATTTACGGTTAGCTTAAGTGCTCCAAATGATACAGGAGGTCCGATTATAGTTAATTATGCAATAAGTGGTACAGCTGATAATGAAACAGATTTTGATGAAATAAATGAAAATGCCGTAACTATTTTAGA
The DNA here is from genome assembly GCF_900142175.1 of Maribacter aquivivus. Lineage (NCBI taxonomy): Bacteria > Pseudomonadati > Bacteroidota > Flavobacteriia > Flavobacteriales > Flavobacteriaceae > Maribacter > Maribacter aquivivus. The sequence goes on from NZ_FQZX01000001.1 coordinate 1,624,052, forward strand.
TGGTGAGCAAGATGCTGTCATAGAAATTTTACCTGTAAATGATGTAGTTCAGGAAGGAACTGAAACCGTAATAATTACATTGGCTACTGGTACAGGTTATATATTAGGTTCTGGACCTACACGAACGGCAACCGTTCAAATAAACGATAACGATCAAGCCACATTAACAATTTCAGACGTATCATTAAATGAAGATGATGCAGCTGGTGAAATGGTTTTTAATGTAGAATTGGATTTGGAAGTTGTCGGTGGTACCACGGTAACTTATGCCTTTTCGGATGATACGGCTACAGAGGGTGAAGATTATACAGGAATTAGTGGTTCGCTAATTTTTGATGGTGATGCGGGTGAGATTCAAGAAATTACCGTACCCGTTACTAATGATGCTATTTTAGAAAATACGGAAACATTTACGGTTCAATTAGGGATACCTACTAATAATGTACAGCGTGCTAGCGGTGGCACGGCAACGGGAACAATTCAAGATGATGATAATTGTGTTGCGGCTCCAACATTAGATACTACGGTTTCAAATATCTATTGTGTAGAAGAGGCTGGAGATGATTTTTCTGCCAACTTATTTGATTTTACAAATAGTACGGCTCCTGCAGGCACGGTTTTGACTTGGAGTAGAGTTTCCAATCCTTTGAATACAAATTCTCACTTGACGGCTACAGAAGCTCAAGATGTAGATTTGCCAGCTTCTTATTATGGTTTTTTCTATGATGCGGCTAATGACTGCGCAAGTGGTACTATAGAAGTTCAGATAGTTAGAAATGTATTACCGCAATTAGTTGTTATTAATGACAACGAACGTTGTGGTCCTGGTACTTTGCTTTTAAGTGTTGAGCCTACTGATGGCGCATCTGTTAACTGGTATGATTCTTTAGATGCAGTTACCCCAATTGCGATGGGCGAAACATATACCACACCTTCATTAAATGCTACTGCAACATACTATGTTGAGGCAACTGAAAATGAATGTACAACTGAAAGGCAACCAGTTGTTGCAAGAATAGGTGTTCAAGCAACTACCGGAACGGCAACAAACGGTTCTATCTGTAATGTAGCTGCGAACGGACTTACAGCTATAGATTTAGATACGAGACTTTCTGGTGCAGATCCCGGGGTTTGGATTTTTGTTTCAGGTCCTGAAACTAGTGTTGATATTAGTTCTACCAACGTTGTGGAATTTGAAGGTGCTGCTTCTGGTGCTTATGTATTTAGTTATACAACAACAAATTCTACGGCACCCTGTGAAAACCCTACAGTAGAAATAACTATAAATGTTAGCGATTGTGAAACCGATGATGATAATGATGGTCTTTTAGGTGGTCAAGAAGTAACTCTTGGTACAGATTCTAATGATGCTGATACTGATGGTGATGGAATTGATGATGGTGTTGAAGTTGGTGATGATGTCGCTAATCCTTTAGATGAGGATGGTGACGGAATTATCGATGCATTAGATTCTAATACTGCAGATGCTGATAATGACGGAGTGAATGATCAACAAGATCCTGCAAATAATAATCCATGTATTCCTAACCGCTTTAATGGTAGTTGTGATACCGATGGTGACGGAATTTCAGATCTAGATGAACAAACAAATGGTTCTGATCCTGATGATCCTTGTGATCCTGTGGCAACTCCTAATTGCGATGCGCCAATTGATTTAGAGGTGTTGAAATCTGTAGATAATATTGATGCTTTAATTGGGGATACTATTATATTTAAAATTTTGGTAACTAATTTATCTGATAGAACAGCAAGGGCAATAGTTATTGGAGATCTTTTAGAATTAGGTTTCGATTTTGTATCAGCTGATTCTCCAGATTATGACGAGGTGTCCGGTAATTGGAATATAGCAGAATTAGGGGCGGGTCTTTCCTTAGAATTGTCAATTACCGTAATTGTAGCTGAACAAGGACCGTATACCAACACTGCAGTATTGTTAGAGTCTATTCCTTCGGATGATAATCCTGAGAATGATGAAGCAACTGTAGAATTAAGTACAGAGGCGCCAGAAGGTGTAGATCTTAAAATAGAGAAAGAGGCTCGCCCAGATAAAGCTTTGGTAGGTGGTGAAGTAGAATTTATTATTAGAGTTACCAATATTTCCGAATCTGATGTGGTGACAGATATTATTGTCAATGATTTAATATTGATAGAAAACGGATTTGAATTTGTTTCTGCAGAGTCAGATTTTAATGGTACATATGATGAAGCATCCGGTAATTGGAATATTCCTTCTTTAGATAGAGAAGAAACAGCTACGTTGAGAATTATTGCAAGAGTTCCTGCAATGGGTACATATGCTAATACAGCAACTATTGTTAGGTCTACACCGAGGGACGGTAATACAGAGAATAATGAAGCAACCGTTGAGGTAGAGGTAATTCAGAAAAGCCCTGCGGACCCAGGATTCCTGTTCAATCAATTCTCGCCAAATGGAAATAATCAAAATGAGGTTCTTCGTATTAATAGAACTTTGACGAATCCTGATACAGGTGCGCAAGTAGAGGTTAATTTACAGTACAAAATAAAAATTTACGATCGTTACGGAAATCTTGTTTTTGAAACTGAAAAGGTAAATGATGGCGATGTTTGGGACGGTACCTATGAAGGGAAAGAATCGCCAAAGGGAACTTATTTTTATATCATGAATTATAGTGTTAATAATCAACCTGCAGTATTAGACAAAGGTTGGATACAGCTTATTAGATAAAATAAATTATGGATTATAACTTTTATAAATCGAGTTATACTATTGCTTTAGTACTATTTTCTCTGTTAAGCTTTAATGCATATTCACAGAAAGAACCGCAGTACACCCAGTATATGTATAATATTGGTAGTTTTAACCCGGCTTATGTTGGTACAGTAGAAAACCCTGAATTCTCAGGATTGTATAGAGCTCAGTGGGTCGATATACCTGGTGCACCTAGAACTTTTCGTTTCGGTGCAAACTTGCCTTTTAAGAATGAAAAAGTAGGTTTAGGTATCAATATCGTAAATGATGAATTAGGTCCTGCTACACAGACCTACGCTGATATTTCTTATTCGTATCAGATAATGGTAACCGATGAGACTAAATTGTCTTTTGGTATTGATGCCGGTGGTTCGTTTTTAAATGTTGATTTCTCTAAGGGAACGTTTGAGAACCCGGGTGAGAATCTGAGTCAAGAGATGTTAAGTAAATTTTACCCTACGGTAGGTGCCGGTGCTTTCTTGTATTCAGAAGATTGGTATTTAGGAGCTTCTGTACCTAATTTTTTAACCGAAGGAGTCTACAATGACGAAATTGCATCTGTGGTAGAAGATAAACTTCAATTCAATTTTATAGGTGGTTACGTTTTTGAACTTTCAGATAACCTAAAGTTTAAACCTGCCTTTTTGGTCAATACAATATCTGGATCGCCGGTAAATGTGAATTTATCGAGTAATTTCTTGATTTCTGATGTGGTTACCGCAGGTGTATCATATCGTTTAGATAATGCCTTTAGTGGCTTAGCAGGTTTTCAGATTTCTAATACCTTGTTTGCAGGGTATTCATATGACTATAACACAAACTTACTTGGAGACTTCAATAGTGGGTCTCATGAAATAATACTTAAATTCTATTTGGGTAGAAAAGGACCTTCGAAATCTAAAGGGAGTAGTGATAATAATGCAAAGGGTAAACCAAAACAAGTTGATTCACCTCGATTCTTTTAAAGTGAACGAAAATGAGATTTAAATTAATCATAGTATTACTAGTTTTTGTACCATTTCTAAGTACGGCTCAAGACAAAAAATCTAAAGCCGATAATCTTTTTTATGGATATCAATACGAACAAGCCATTGTTGCCTATAAAAGTGAAATGCAAAAAGATTCTTTGACCAACCATCAGTTGCTGAACCTTGCAGATTCTTATTTTAGTACGGGTAGTTATGATAGTGCGTCCGAGCTTTATTTAAAGGTGAATAAGAATGATACCATTATGTCTGTTAACAGGTTTAATAAAATGTTGCAGAGCCTTTCTAAAAACTCTGAAAGAGATAGGGTAAGGATGTACTTAAAGTCAAAAGCCGACAAATTATCTCCTGAACTTTTAGAAAATGCAGAGTTTAATTATAGCTTATTAGAAATTCCTTCAAATACAGATAATAGTGTAATACGTCATTTGGGTGTGAATAGTGCGCAGGGAGATTTCTCGCCAGCATTTTATAAAAATGGTATACTTTTTAGTAGTAGTAGAGGGCGAAATAGTAAAAACGTATATGAGCCAACGGGTGAATCTTATTTAGATATCTATTTTGCAAGAATAAGTTCAAATAATAATTTGGTAGATGTTGAAACTTTTAATGAAATTCCGGCGACAGATTTTCATAAGTCAACACCATATTTTTCAGAAAAACTAGAAACGTTTTTTTATATCTTATCCAATGAGGAAGATGGTGAACTTAGATATGATGAGAACGGTAAAAATGCATTGGCAATAGGTACGCTTACAAAAAATGACAGGTTTAGATTTATATTAAAAGATTTAAGTACATCTTTTTACTATCCTTTCCTTGATGATGCTACTGAGCGTTTATATTTTGCTGCAAATTTTGATGATAGCTATGGTGGTACGGATTTGTACTATGTGTATACTAATAACGGACAGATCATGTCTGCACCTATTAATTTAGGACCTAGAATAAACTCACCGGGTAACGAGATTTCCCCTTACGTCTTTGATGGTAGTTTATATTTTTCTTCCGATATTTTTTATGGTCTTGGAGGGATGGATATTTACAAATCTAATATCTTGCCTAATGATTCGTATACTATTCCGGTAAACCTAGGTGAAGGAATTAATTCAACAGCGGATGATTTTGGATTCATATTACAAGATGTTGAAAACACAGGATTATCAGGATTCTTTGCTTCTAATAGAACTGGAGGAAAAGGCGGAGATGACCTTTATGGTTTTCAGCTTAAAAATGCACCTGGTTTAAAAACATTTGCCTTAGGTGGTAAAGTGGTTAACCTTAGAAATAAAGTAGGCTTAAAAGGAGCTCAGGTGAGATTATTGAACCAACAAGGAGATGTTTTAAAAGAAGTTATTGCAGGTAATGATGGTAGCTTTAGAGTAGAGGTGCCGTGGATGTCTCAAGTAACTATACAGGCTATGAGTGATGGCTATTCTATTTTCTCTACCACGTATTCTGAAGAGGGAATGGAAGAAATTCAAAACACGGCTTATAATATGGGTCTTGCAAGAATGGAAGACTTAGTAACACAACGAGAAGACAAGACGGTATTAAAACTTAATAAATTCTATTTCGATAAAGGTAAATCAGTATTAAACGCCCAAGTAGAAGAGGAGCTTAAGAAAGTTGTAGACGCTGTGGTTCGTTTTCCTCAAATGAGATTAAGAATACAATCACATACAGATACTAGAGGTAGCTCTTCATCTAATAAAAGGTTATCGCAACAGCGAGCTGATGTTATTAAAAACTATCTTTTAAGTAATGGTTTAAATTCAAGCAATATCATTGAAGCAACCGGTTACGGTGAAGAAAACATTGTAAACAACTGTATTAATGGTGCCTACTGTTTAGATTTTCTTCATAAGCAGAATGAGCGTACATTGTTCGTTGTAGAATAATCAGGACTTATTTCTATGCTACTTGGTAATTATGATGTAGAAATAATACAGTGAGAAACAAGACAAGAATAGAATGCCGGTATAGGTAAGGAATTTTAATTTCTTACCTGGTCGAAATTTAGGGTCTAGGTCATCACTGGTTACATTTTTTAAATTCATATAGCCTACAATAGGCGCTACAACGAAAGATACGAATGTAGCCAAAGCAACCAAATTTCCCATATTTGCGCTAAACGCTGCTATAACTACAAAATTAATTAGTGTTAAGGCGAAAACGCCTGCGGCGTATGCTGTTTTTGTTCTATACCATGTGGTTTTTGATTTTAATAGCGATAAAATATCTAAGCTGACTCTAGCTAAAGCATCATGTGCGGTCATACAAGTGCTGAACATAGTGGCAAATGCAGAAATTGCTATAAATAGATATGCCCAAGATCCAATATGTTGTGTAAATAACCGAACTACTTGGTCTGCGAAACTTACCGCATTATTACTGAGTTGTATATTCGTTCCGTATAAGGTATACCATCCTATTATCATAAAAAAGATAGCTAATATGGCTGTAATGGTATAGCCTATATTAAATTCTTGTAGAGATTCTTTTAAGCTAGGCTTGTCTTGAGTTTTCCATTTTTCAATACTCCATAAACTGATCCAGCTAGATGCTTCTACACTGGTAGGCATCCATCCAATTAATCCTATTAGAAACAGTATTCCTACTTCATTAAAAATGGGTAAGGGTTTAAAGTCTGGTACATGACTTACTGGTCCTTTTGCTAGAACTAAAATTGTAGTCACTAGTAAAGCAACAAATAGTACGCTAACTACAAATTTTAAACTGATTTCTAAAAACTTGTATTTTCCAAAAATCAGTAGTGCACTTATGATTAAAAATAAACTTAGCGCTACCATGGCAATAGAACTATGCCCAATGCCGAATAGATTTATAAATAGACCGGCTGTAACGGTATATAAGGCCGCTAGTATGGTGAAAGTGGTGATAAAGCTAATTATAGCATAAAACCATAAATAGCCTTTACCGCGATTTAAATAGCCCTCTATTAAGGTTTTATTGGTAACGTTGGTATACCGCACGCCGAATTCAAAGAAGGGGTATTTTAAGATGTTAGCTAAAATAATAGGAATAATCATCAGCCAGCCATATTGTGCCCCAGCTTTGGTAGATAAAACAAGATGAGACGTACCTATGGCCATACTTGCAAACAGAAGACCGGGACCTAAGTTTTTAAGTATCGTTTTTAAATTGAGCATTCTAATTGGTTTTGGTAGGTACTCTTAAATGTAGTGTATTTTATGATATTGAATATTGCGATTTATTTTATCTCTATAGCGGTACCGTAGAATTTTGGTTGGGTGTTTAGTATCATATCAATAAATACTTTTACCCGAGCTAAGTATTCTCTTGTTTGAACTTTTAGCCCTTGACTTGTAGAAACATCTTTAGCATTGAAACCAATAGCTTTTAAACCTTTTTGCTTGGCAATATATATTGCTCTTTCATTATGAAATTTTTGAGAGATAACCGTTACGTCATCTAAACCAAAAATAAACTTAGCCCTAAACATAGAATCTAAAGTTCTAAAGCCTGCATAGTCTAAGAAAATAACCTCTTCTGGTATACCAGCTTTTACTAAGTCTTTCTTGAAGGTGTCGGGTTCATTGTAATAGATGCTGCCATTGTCCCCGCTAACCAGTATAAATTTAATCTTACCCGCATTGTAGAGCGCTTTGGTTGCGTTTATGCGATAAGTGTAATATGGATTAGGAGAACCGTTGGTTAAGCGATTAGAAGTACCTAAAACGAGACCGACCCTATTGGCAGGTATTAATGCAACGTCTGTATACGTTTTGTCTTCTGCAGTACTTGAAATGATACTATTACAGGTGAATATGATTAGTATTAACGCTAATAGTAATAACCCTGATATTTTTAGTATTTTTTTTAGCATGCATTTGTAATGATAACTAAAGTTAATGAATAACTGAAGACTACAATTTGAAAAGTATAAAAATAAAAAACCCTTGAAAATCTTAAGATTAACAAGGGTTTTAGTACTCGAGGCGGGACTTGAACCCGCACGCCCCAAAGAGCACAGGATTTTAAGTCCGGCGTGTCTACCAATTCCACCACTCGAGCATACTTGGCTTTGAAAAAAAATGTTGACCGGCAACATTTTCTGAGCGAAAAACGGGATTCGAACCCGCGACCTCCACCTTGGCAAGGTGATGCTCTACCCCTGAGCTACTTTCGCAAATTTTTAAGAACGTACATCTCTTAAAAGATGCGGCTGCAAATTTAAAACAATTCTGTAAAAACCAAAGTAAAAAAGTGCAAAAGAATTAAAAAATTTATGAAGTAGCCTTTTTACCCTTGGTTAACAGCCTTTTAATCTCATTTAATTTCATCAAAGCTTCTACCGGAGTTAGTGTATCTATGTCTAAATTCGTGATTTCGTCCTTGATTTCTTCTAATAAGGGGTCGTCTAAATTAAAAAAGCTCAATTGCATTTCGTCAGAATCACTTTTTAATTTGTCTCCGACATCTTCACTTACGTGTTTATTTTCCAACTTTTTCAGAATTTTATTTGCCTTCTGAATTACTTGTTGGGGCATACCTGCCATTTTTGCCACATGTATACCAAAACTATGTTCACTACCACCCGGAATTAATTTTCGTAGAAATAGAACAGTATCCTTTAACTCTTTTATAGCAACATTATAGTTTTTAATGCGGCTGAAGGTGTTAGTCATTTCATTAAGCTCATGGTAATGCGTTGCGAACATTGTTTTAGCTCTTGCTGGATGTTCATGCAGATACTCAGAAATTGCCCAAGCAATAGATATACCATCATATGTACTTGTGCCACGACCAATTTCATCTAATAGAACAAGACTTCTCTCAGAGAGATTATTAAGTATAGATGCCGTTTCGTTCATTTCTACCATAAAGGTAGATTCGCCCATTGAAATATTGTCACTTGCACCAACTCGGGTAAATATTTTATCTACAACACCAATTTTAGCCGATTCTGCAGGAACAAAACTTCCCATTTGTGCAAGTAGTACAATTAATGCTGTTTGTCGTAGTAATGCTGATTTACCACTCATATTCGGACCGGTAATCATTATAAATTGTTGATTAGATCTGTCTAGTTGTAAATCATTGGCAATATACTGTTCGCCTAAAGGCAGCTGCTTTTCAATAACCGGGTGCCTTCCGTCTTTTATTTCTAAATCTGTAGAGTCATTTAAGGACGGACAATTGTAAGCGTTTTCTTTTGCAAGCTGTGCAAAACCACAAAGGCAATCTAATTGAGCAATAAGGTATGCATTGTTTTGCACAGGGGCAATGTACTCTTGCATCCATACTACTAATTGTGAGAATAGTTGTTGCTCTAAAGTTGAAATACGGTCTTCTGCTCCTAGAATATTTGCTTCGTATTCTTTAAGTTCTTCGGTAATATAACGTTCTGCATTTACCAAAGTTTGCTTACGCGTCCATGTTTCAGGTACTTTATCTTTATGGGTGTTTCTAACTTCTATATAATAACCAAATACATTATTAGAGGCTATTTTAAGGGATGTTATGCCAGTTGCGGCAGTTTCCCTTTCAAGCATTTTATTTAGATAGTTTTTTCCTGTAGTTGCTAATCCTCTAAGCTCATCTAATTCTTCAGAAAATCCTTTTGCGATAGTACTTCCTTTTAAAATGTTTACAGGTGCTTCTTCGCTAAGCATTTCTTTTATCTTGGCGCGTAATAAATCGCAAGATTGTATTTGGTCACCTGTTAAAGCAAGCGATTCGTTTTTAGAAGAGGTCGCTAATTGCTTTATAGGTATTAAGGCTTCTAAAGAATTTTTTAACTGTACTACTTCTTTAGGGTTTACCTTGCCTGTGGCTACTTTAGAGATCAAACGCTCCAAATCGCCCATTTTTTTAATATGGTGCTGAAATTTTTCTAAAACAACTTCTTCATCATGTAAGAAAGAAACAATTTGTTGTCTCCTTTTAATTTTTTCTAAATTTTTAAGCGGTAAAGCGAGCCATCTTTTAATCATTCGCCCGCCCATTGGTGAGATGGTTTTATCAATAACATCTAAAAGTGTCACTGCATTGATATTGGTAGAATGGTAAAGTTCCAAGTTTTTAATCGTGAAACGATCCATCCATATATAATCATCTTCAGCTATACGTTGTAATTTAGATATATGCTGTAATTGGCGGTGTTGTGTTTCGCCCAAATAATGCAAAACTACACCCGAGGCAATTATACCACAGGTTAAGTGATCAACGCCAAAACCTTTTAACGTATTGGTGTTGAAGTGAGATGTCAGGTTTTCTAGGGCATAGTCCTCTTGAAAAACCCAATCTTCTAAATAAAACAGATGATGATTTTTGCCAAATACCTCTAAGAATTCTTTTTTATGTGCTTTGGATATTAAAATCTCGTTGGGTGAAAAATTCTGCAATAATTTGTCTATTTGCTCCTCGCTACCTTCTGATGTTAAAAACTCACCCGTAGAAATATCAACAAACGCAATCCCTATTTTTTTTCTTCCGAAGTGAACGGCACAAAGAAAATTATTGGTCTTAGAGTTTAAGATATCGTCATTCATTGCCACACCAGGGGTAACCAATTCGGTTACACCTCTTTTAACAATAGTTTTGGTTTGTTTAGGATCTTCTAACTGATCACATATTGCAACGCGCTGTCCTGCTTTTACTAATTTAGGTAAATAGGTATTTAAAGAATGATGTGGAAAACCAGCTAATTCGGTTCGCTCGCCACCATTGTTTCTGTTGGTTAGAATAATACCTAATATGCGTGAAGCCTTTACTGCATCTTCACCAAAAGTCTCATAAAAATCGCCTACTCTAAATAGCAATAATGCATCAGGATACTTGGTCTTGATGGTATTATATTGCTTCATTAAAGGTGTTACCTTTTTTGTCTTGCTTTTATCCGCCACTTTATCTTTATCTCATTAATTTTGCACCTTCACGAAAGTATGGTTTAATCTCTTAAAATTTAATCATTGTTGATATTTGAGGATAAGTTTATAACCATTCAAACTAATGAAATTGATCAGTAAACTATGAGAAAATTAAGAAATGAGGAGTTAGATAGAATTGATGTTGAAGGGTATAAGCTTGCCGGTAAATCTCCCATAATTATTGTTCTTGATAATATAAGAAGTTTAAATAATATTGGATCCGTTTTTAGAACTGCCGATGCTTTTTTAATTGAGAAAATATATTTGTGTGGTATTACTGCCAAGCCACCTCATAAAGATATTCATAAAACAGCATTAGGTGCAACTGATAGTGTCGATTGGGAACATGTTGATGATACGATGAAATTGGTTGAAAGATTAAAAGAAGATGGTTGTCATATTATTTCAGTGGAGCAGGCAGAGAAAGCAACGCAGCTTAACAAATATATGCCTGCCAAAGATAAAAAGCAGGTACTCATTTTTGGAAATGAAGTTAAGGGTGTTGCCCAAAATGTGGTTAGCGCTAGTGATGAGGTTTTAGAGATACCGCAATTTGGCACCAAGCATTCATTGAATATTTCAGTAAGCGTAGGTGTTGTTGTGTGGGATTGCTGGAGTAAATTAAACGCATAAAAAAACCTGGTCGTAGACCAGGTTTTTTAGTATAGTTTGAGTTAGTTAGTTGCACGTATGCCTTCACAATAAAAGATTTTCTTTTCATTTACGCAAGAAATAATACGATTTATTATTGTTACGTATTAGCTAAAGCAAAGTCTTCAATCTTGGTTAAAACAGTTTCGTAATCACTTTTATGGCTCACAAAATCAAGTTCGCTCACATCTATAATGAGTTGATTTTCTTTGGGATATGTTCTTAAAAAGTCAAAATAACCACGGTTAATTTTCTCAAGATAGGTGAGTTCTATATTCTGTTCATATTCCCTGCCACGTTTCTTTATTTGCTCTAATAATCTTTCTGTTGTTTGATACAGATAAACGTATACTTTGGGCTTTTTAACTTCTTTGTACATAAAGTTAAACACCTTTCTATAAAGATCAAATTCATTTTGTTGTAATGTGACCTTAGCAAATATCAACGATTTATAAATGTCATAATCACTAACCATAAAACTCTTAAAAAGGTCTAGTTGATTTGTGTCTTCTGTAAATTGCTGATAACGGTCTGCTAAAAAAGACATTTCTAGAGGGAATGCATACCTAGCTTGGTCTTCATAAAAATTAGGTAAAAACGGATTCTCGGCAAATCGTTCTAAAATCAATTTAGCATTAAAGTCTTCAGAAATTTTAGTTGCTAATGTAGTTTTACCAGCTCCAATATTACCTTCAATGGCAACATACTCCAAACTAGCAAAAAACGTATGCCTGCTTTTAAAAAGTCTTTTTATTTGTTTTGTTATGGTGCTTTTGTCCTTGCATTCTTGCAGTAAATTTCTGGTATCTTTATTTAAAACAGGGTGATAGAATTGCGGAGTAATATCAGCCAGTGGTTTTAATATAAACTTTCTGTCTTGCATCTTAGGGTGCGGTACAGTTAAGTTGGTGGTGTTTATTACATCCTTTTCGTAATAAATGATGTCAATGTCCAAAGTTCTGCTCTGGTAATTGTTTCCTTCGCTCCGTTCTCTTCCAAAATTGGTCTCTATCGATAGTAATTTAGCAAGTAAGTCTTCTGGGGAAAGTAATGTCTGTAATTCTAAACAAGCATTTAAAAAATCTTCACCCTCAAAACCCCAAGACGGAGTTTCATAAACAGCGGAAACCTGCCTAATTTCGCCGGTTCTTTTGCCGATTTCGAAAATAGCTTTTTGTAATAACAATTGACGGTTGCCTAAATTACTGCCAATAGATAAGAATGCTGTTTTGTATACTCCCATAATGTTGGGACAAAATAACTAAAACATATCCACATTAGTTATCTTTGTTCACTATTAAAATAAAGATTTAAATGAATTTTTTAAGAAATTTTCTTGCTTCCATATTGGGATCCCTATTTGCATTCGGTATCATGTTTGTAATGTTTTTAATTTTTGTAAGCTTGGTTAGTAGTGGTGAAGATACTGTTGCAATTGAAGATAACTCTATTCTTGAGTTACAATTACAAAGACAAATTTCTGATTATACGGGGAGTGACGAATTAGATCCTTTTGCAGGTATTTTTGAAGAGTCGCAAGGGTTAGATGAAATAATACAAGCTATTGAGGTGGCGAAAAATGATGACCGTATAAAAGGAATCAGCATTAACAACAATTTTATAATGGCAGGTTTGGCACAAACACAGGCTATTAGAAAATCATTAGAAGATTTTAAGGCTGAAGGTAAATTTATTTACGCATATGCAGATTTTTTTATGCAACGTGATTATTATTTGGCTAGTGTGGCAGATTCTATTTTTATAAATCCGGTAGGGGTTTTAGATTTTAAAGGTTTGTCTACAGAGGTTCTTTACTATAAAGAACTGCAAGAGAAATCTGGAATTAAGATGGAGGTTATTCGTCATGGTAAGTACAAAAGTGCTGTTGAGCCTTATTTGGAAAATAATATGAGTGAAGCTAATAGAAGCCAGTTGACTTCTTTACTTCAATCTCTTTGGAATTCTATGATTGTTGATATTTCAAAAACACGATCTATTTCTGAATCAGATCTAAATAGTATTGCAGATACCTTAGGGGGTAGAACTCCAAAATATGCAAAACAGTCAGGTTTGATTGATGATGTTGTTTTTTATGATGAGTATGAGGATAAACTGGCAAATGCTTTGAAAATTAAAAAAGACGAGGACATTAATTACAGCACATTAGATGATTATGTAAAGTATTCGAATAAAAAGAAATTAAAATCTGGTGACGATAAAATTGCCGTTGTTTTTGCACAGGGTGAAATATTATATGGTGAAGGTGGACCAAGCATTATTGGTCAGGGTATTATAAACGAAGCATTGATTAAAGCTCGTGAAGACGACAAGGTGAAAGCTATTGTTTTACGTGTAAACTCACCGGGCGGTAGTGCATTGACTTCAGATATTATTTGGAGAGAAGTTGCACTTGCTAAGAAAGTGAAGCCTGTAGTAGTATCAATGGGTAACGTTGCTGCATCTGGCGGTTATTACATTGCTGCTGGCGCTGATAAGATTTTTGCCGAGCCAACGACAATAACTGGTTCTATAGGTGTTTTTGGAACTGTACCGAACATGACTGAGTTGGCCGGTGATATAGGTATTAATGCAGAGCAGGTAGGTACCAATAAAAATGCTGTCGAGTATTCACTTTTTGAGCCAATGCAAGAAAGTTTTAAAAATCAAATTCAAGAGAGTATAGAAGAAACGTACCAAACATTTCTACAAAGAGTATCTGAAGGTAGAAATATGACCATGGCACAAGTTGATAGTGTAGCACAGGGTAGAGTTTGGAGCGGTACCGAAGCTTTAGAAGTTGGTTTGGTAGATGAGTTGGGTAATTTAGATGATGCTATTGAAGCGGCTGCTGAGTTAGCTTCTTTAAGCTCGTATGGAATTAAGAAGTTTCCGAAATATAAAAGCGGTTTTGAGCGCTTTATGGAAGATTTAGAAGGTGCTAGTCTTCAAATCAAAGAGAATTTATTGAAAGATGAAATAGGTGATGAGGCTTATAAGGTGCTTAAAGAATTGCAGTCTTTTAAAGAGCAAAAGGGTATACAGGCTAGAATGCCGTTTGCATTAGATATTAAGTAATATATGACCTTAAAAGATAGAAAATTAGCTCAGCGTATTTATCTGTATTTAGGGGCTTTGTTTATCACTTCTCTAGTGGTTTCTAACCTTATATTTCAAAAGTTTTTTTATTGGAATCCCTTAGGGGATTTCACTGTTTTCGGGGTTTCGCTATTTGAAGTTTCCGTTGGTATTTTACCTTACCCAATAACGTTTTTGATTACCGATCTCATTTCCGAGATTTATGGTAGAAAAATGGCAAACCAAATTGTTACTGCCGGTATTTTTGCTTCTTTCTTTTCCATGGGCATTATTTTATTGGCAGAAGTTGCCCCTGCAATTCCTTCATCACCTATAAACGATGAAACTTTTACGCAAGTTTTTGCGCTGTCGCCAATAGCTGTATTAGCTTCTATGATAGCTTATTTGTTAGCGCAGTATGTAGATGTTGCTATTTATCATTTCTGGAAAAAATTGACAAAAGGCAAGTATTTATGGTTGCGTAATAATTTTTCGACATTCCTATCACAATTTCTGGACACGTTTACCGTTGTGGGGTTGTTATGTGTCTTCAAAGTATTACCGTGGGAGCTTTTTTTCGGTCTCGTAGTTAGCGGATTTATTTTTAAGATTTTTATAGCATTTCTAGACACCCCTTTTCTCTATTTCTTCGTATATATCATGAGAAAACGTTTTAATCTAAAGCTAAATGAAGAATTGGACTTAGATATTTTGGATTAAAAACAGTAAACAATACAGTGTAAAAATATACTATGGGTAAGAAAATTTTAAAAATTGTAGGTGTATTACTATTATTAATTATAGCAGTTTTAATAGCAGCGCCTTTCTTCTTGGAGGCTAAAATAGGGGAGATTATAAAGAGTAATGTCAACCAGAATGTGAATGCCACATTAGATTTTTCTGAGGCTAACTTAAGTTTGGTCAGTAGTTTTCCGAATGCAGAAGTAGAATTTAAAGATGTTGTGTTATTAAATAAAGCCCCTTTTGAAGGTGATACTTTATTTAAGGCTAGTAGTCTAGATCTGACAATGGGTATTATGCAACTGTTTAAAAGCGAGGGTGATGCTATAGCAATTAATAATATTAATTTAGATGGTGCATTCATTAATGTTGTAGTAGATAAAGAAGAGAATGCAAACTATGATATAGCAAAACCTTCAGAGCCAACTACAGCTGATGAAGAATCTACCTCAACTGATGGTTTTAATTTGGATCTACAATCTTATGAAATTACCAATACTAGAATATATTACACAGATAATTCAACAGGTATAGCCTTTAAATTAGATGATTTTCAGCATAAAGGAACTGGAGATTTATCTTTGGCTACTTCTGAGTTAGATACGCATACAGATGCTTTTATATCCTTAGAGATGGATAGTGTTAACTATTTGAATAAAAACAAGATTAAGTTAGATGCACTTATAGGTATCGATTTAAAGGAGAACAAATATTCTTTTTTGAAGAATGAGGCATTGATCAATCAGTTGCCATTAGTATTTGATGGTTTTATTAAACTAAATGAGACCAGTCAAGAAATAGATTTAACATTTAAGACTCCGTCTTCAGATTTTAAAAACTTCTTAGGGCTGATACCAGAGATTTACTCTAAAGACATTGAAAATGTAACTACTACAGGTGACTTTGCTGTTAATGGTAATTTTAATGGTATTGTTGATGAAACACATATTCCTAAATTTCATGTTGATCTAAAATCAGATAATGCATCGTTCAAGTATCCAGATTTGCCAAAAGCGGTAAGTAATGTATTTTTTGATATTCAGTTAAATAATAAAACGGGTATTGTAGAAGACACCTATGTAGATGTTAATAAAGCTTCTTTTATGATAGATGAAGATAAATTCAATCTTACATCACACGTAACAGAGTTAATGGGTAATACTAAAGTTAAAGCACATATTGATGGTGTTATGAACTTGGCTAATATTTCTAAAGCATACCCTGTACCTGCAGAGTATGATTTAAAAGGATTATTGAAGGCAGATATTACCACTGCTTTTGATATGCAGTCTTTAGAGAAAGAACAATATGAAAAAACAAGCACAACGGGCGATTTAAGTGTAACCAATTTTGAATACAATTCAGATGAATTGGCAAACCCTGTAAAATTCAATGCTGCTCGTTTAACGTTCAACCCTAAGACTGTTACATTAAACCAATTAAATGGTACAACAGGCACCACGGATTTTGATGCTACAGGTACTATAAACAATCTATTAGGGTTTATGTTTAATGATGAAAAAGTTGAGGGAAATTTTAACTTGAAATCTAATTCTTTTGCTTTAAGCGATTTTATGGTTGCTGAAACAGAAGTGCCTGCAACTACAAATGAGGGTAATTCTACTTCTGGTGGAACGGTACAGGAAGAAAAAATTAAAATTCCATCTTTCTTAGATGCGACCATTAATGCAGATGCTAAAAAAGTATTGTATGATGATATTGTGTTAAGTGATGTCAAAGGAGTTTTGAAGATAAAAGATGAAACTGCTACGTTAAGTAATATGACTGCTGGTATGTTTGGAGGTAAAATCGGCTTTAATGGCGATGTGTCTACAAAGAATGAGACACCTACTTTCAATATGAAATTAGATTTAAATCAGCTAGGTATTCAAGAGACATTTGCTTCTGTTGATTTGTTTAAAGCTATAGCTCCTATTGCGAAAATGTTAAAAGGTAAATTAACCTCAGACATTTCCTTATCAGGTAATTTAACCGATGATTTAATGCCAAATTTATTATCATTGACTGGTGAGATGTTTGCTGATTTAATGACAGAAGAAGTGAATACAGAAGAGGCACCTGTATTAAATTCATTAGTTTCCAACTTGAATTTCATCGATTTAAAACAGCTGAACTTAAAAGACTTGAAAACCTCGTTATCTTTTAAAGATGGTATAGTAGTTGTAAAACCTTTTACTTTAAATTATAAGGATATTGCCATAAATGTTGATGGTAGCCATTCGTTTGATCAAAAATTGAATTACAAAGCTACTTTACAAGTACCTGCTAAATATTTAGGTTCAGATATTACAAAATTGATTGCCAAAATTGATGATCCTTCTTTAGCTGATTTAACAATACCTGTTGTCGCTAACATTGGTGGTCTTTACAATAGCCCTAAAGTTACCACTGATATGAGTTCTGGTGTTAAGCAATTAACAACAAAACTTATTGAGGTTGAAAAGCAAAAGCTTATAGCAAAGGGTACTGATAAGGCGAAAGATTTAATTGGGGGGCTAATAAGTGGAAATAAAACTACGACAGATTCTACCAGTCAAAAATCGACCGATACTAAAACAGCTGCTAAGGATATTTTAGGTGGAATCTTATCTACTAAGAAAGATACTGCTTCAGCTACAGCTGTAAAGAAAGATTCTACTCCTGTTAAAACGGAGGAAGCTGTAAAAGAAAAGGCAAAAGATATCTTAGGTGGCCTATTTGGGAAAAAGAAAAAAGATAGTACTAACTAATAGTTAAGCCTACGTAATAACCTTCGCTACCTCTTACATTGAAAACGGTGTTGTCTTCAAAGATGAGGTACTGACCTTTAATACCTTTTAATTTACCCTCAAAAGTTGGTGTTTTGCTTAGGTTCAAGCTTTTTACTTTTGTTGGATACTGTAGCACCGGAAATTCTAATTCAGTTTCTGTATTAGAATCTAAAAAATAGGGTAGTGCCTCTTCAGGTATATATTGCTTTAGTTTATTGCGCCGTTCTTGAAGATTTTCATCGACAACTGTATTGGTAAGCATGGTGCGCCAATTTGTTTTATCACCTACATGGTCTTTTAAGGCAACTTCAGTTATGCCTGCTAAATATCTATTTGGTACTTCTGCAATTTCAATTGCTTCATGCGCACCTTGGTCAATCCACCTGGTTGGTATTTGTCCTTTTCTGGTTACACCCACTTTTACATTGCTTGAATTGGCCAAGTATACAATATGTGGTTGTAATTGTACCTTTTTTTCATAAGCTAAATCTCGGTCTTCTTGATCTAAATGCGCTTTGCTTAATTCGGGTCTCATTATCCAATCTCCGGCAGATGGTATTTCAAAAAAACATGTTTTACAAAAACCTTGTCTGTAAATGGGGCGGTCATTACCACAATTTAGACATTGATGTTTAATGAATTCTATTTTTAGTGTTTTGTCTAGAATTTGATTTACATTCAAAAAGTCAGATTCGAACAACATATAATATTGAATCGGACTTCCTATTTCTGTCTGCATTTTTCTAAGTACTCCCTCGTATTGCATTTAAATCTTGCTTATTGAATTATCATTTGAGAATGATAGCTAGATGCGCTATTTTTAACAATACAAAGATACCTATAAATGCCAATTACTCTATTTAATTCAATTGCCTCTTGGTTGCTAAAAAAGCGGTACCATCAAATCGAGCTTTTTTTAAAGTATCCTGATGAGGTTCAAGAAGAGGTTTTGCTTCAGTTGCTTGAATTTGCGGAAGATACTGAGGTTGGTAGAACCTATGATTTTGAGTCGATAAAATCGTACAATGATTTTAAAGAACGGTTACCTATAGTTTCCTACGAAGAGATTCAACCAATTATAGAACGTACAAGAAGAGGTGAGCAAAATCTATTTTGGCCTACCAAAGTAAAATTATTCGCTAAAAGTAGCGGAACAACAGATGCCAAAAGTAAATTTATACCTGTTAGTGGCGAGGCATTAGAAGATTGTCATTATAAGTCTAGTAAAGATTTATTATGCCTTTATTTAAATAATAACGAAAACTCACAGCTATTTACGGGAAAGAGTTTAAGACTAGGCGGTAGTAAAGAGCTCTATGAGGATAATGGATCATTGTTTGGAGACTTATCTGCAATTTTAATAGATAATATGCCGTTGTGGGCAGAGTACAGTAGCACGCCTAGTAATAAGGTTTCATTAATGAGTGAGTGGGAGAGTAAGCTTATGGCTATCATTCATGAAAGTGTTCAGGAAAATGTTACGAGTTTGGCCGGTGTACCTTCTTGGATGCTGGTATTATTGAATAAAGTACTTGAAGAAACTGGTAAAGAGCATCTCTTTCAGGTTTGGGAAAACCTAGAGGTATACTTTCATGGTGGTGTAAACTTTAACCCTTATAAAGAGCAATACAAAAAGATACTTCCACATAGTAATTTTAGGTACTACGAAATTTATAACGCTTCTGAAGGCTTCTTTGCTATTCAAGATAGAAATGGAGCTGATGATTTACTGCTGATGTTAGACTACGGTATTTTCTATGAGTTTATCCCGATGGATGTTTATGGCGCTTTTAACGAAGAGGCAATCCCCTTGTGGAGCGTAGAGTTAGGTAAGAATTATGCCATAATTATTACTACGAACTCAGGATTGTGGAGGTATAAAATTGGAGATACAGTTCGGTTTACTTCTAAAAGTCCGTATAGAATTAAAGTCACAGGTCGTACCAAACATCATATAAATGTATTTGGCGAAGAGCTTATTATAGAGAATGCTGAAGAAGCTTTAAAAATAGCTTGTGCTAAAACGGAAGCCGAAATAATGGACTATACTGCCGGGCCCGTTTTTATGGAGGGTAAAGAAAAAGGTGCGCACGAGTGGATTATGGAGTTTAGAACATTACCAGAAGATTTTGGTGCTTTTGTAGAGATATTTGATAATGCATTAAAATCACTCAACTCAGATTATGAAGCTAAGAGATTAAACAATATTACCCTAAATGCGCCATTAGTACACATAGCACGTAAGAATTTATTTTATGATTGGCTGAAATCAAATGATAAGCTTGGTGGGCAGCATAAAATTCCGAGATTGTCAAATAAGAGAGATTATTTAGAAGAACTTTTGCGAATGAACAAGTAAATAACTCTATTCACACTAATTATTAGCCTAATCACAACAAACTTTTATGAATTCTTAGTAGTAGTTATACCTTTGTCCTAATTAATGTAGTTTTTGCCTTACGCCATCTTTGTAGTTGTTTTTGTCTTACTTTATTTACGATAAAATGGACTACACCGATATTTTTAAACGTGTAAACAATTAAATGGTTGCAAGTGTAGTTATTATTTCAACTTGCAGAAGTAAAACTTAACCAAAACTATAAATACTATTATTATGGCAGATAAATTAGTAATCGTTTCCGACATGTGGGGCGCTAAGAAAGGACTATGGATTACTTCATACTTAGGGTATCTACAACAGTATTTTGATATAACTTTTTATGATAGTCAACAACTGGCTAATTTAGATATTCTGGTTCAAACAGAAGAGAACGTACATAATGCTTTTATAGAAGGTGGTACAGATACTGCTGCTGCACATTTATTAAAAAAAGAAACGGAAGCTTGTTATTATCTTGCTTTTAGTACTGGGGCTACCATAGTTTGGGAGGCTGCCAAGAAAGGTTTACCTGTTAAGTCCTTATACGGTGTTTCTCCAACAAGAATTCGTAGAACTAATGATAAACCTAATGTGCCTTTTAATTTGGTATATGGTGCTAACGATGCGTTTAAGCCAAGTGAAGAATGGGCAAGTAACTTAGGGGTAGATATGGAAGTATTATCTAATTACGGACATACATTATACACAGATGAGAAAATCATTCAAAAAGTATGTATGGATTTATTACAAGAAGTAACGCAAATTACACCACAGATTAAAAAAGTGGTTTGAAAATAAAATAAAAAGTAAAACATAAAAAAAGCGAAGATTTAAATCTTCGCTTTTTTTATGTTCAATAATTTAATAAGTATTATGAAACTGCCTTCAGTTTTTTAATGGTATCGTGAGATAGCATTTCTTCGGCATATGGTTTTGTTACTTTGAAGTTCGTATCACTTGTACTTGGCATCTCAAACATTGCATCAGTAAAAATGGCTTCGCATAAAGATCTTAACCCTCTTGCCCCAAGTTTATACTCAATTGCTTTTTCAACAATATAATCTAAAGCTTGGTCTGTAATGGTGAAAGTAATATCATCCATTGCAAACAACTTCTCGTATTGTTTTATAATCGCATTCTTAGGTTCGGTTAAGATAGCTCTTAATGTCTTCTTGTCTAACGGATTCATATGTGTTAGAACAGGAAGTCTACCAATAATCTCAGGTATAAGTCCAAAATCTTTTAAATCTCTTGGTATGATATATTGTAATAAATTACTATCATCTAAAAAGCTATCAGATTTAGAAGCGCTATACCCAACAGCTTGCATATTCAAACGTTTTGTAATAGCACGCTCGATACCGTCAAAGGCTCCACCGGCAATAAATAAGATGTTTTCAGTATTTACTTCAATAAATTTCTGGTCTGGGTGCTTTCTTCCTCCTTTTGGTGGAACATTTACTACAGTACCTTCCAATAATTTTAGAAGACCTTGTTGCACTCCTTCACCAGATACATCTCTTGTGATTGAAGGGTTATCACCCTTACGTGCAATTTTATCGATTTCATCAATAAAAACAATACCTCTTTCAGCTTTTTCAAGATTGTAATCTGCCGCTTGTAAAAGACGGGTAAGAATACTCTCTACATCTTCACCAACATAACCAGCTTCAGTTAATACAGTAGCATCAACTATCGCCAAAGGTACATTAAGTAATTTGGCAATGGTCTTGGCCATAAGGGTCTTACCGGTACCGGTTTGCCCTACCATAATAATATTACTTTTTTGAATCTCTATGTCATCTTCTGTAGATGAAGGTTGTAATAATCTTTTGTAGTGATTGTAAACCGCAACAGACATTACTTTTTTAGTACGCTCTTGTCCTATAATAAAAGTGTCTAAAAATTCCTTAATCTCTTGAGGTTTCTTTAAAACAAGTTCAGAAGAAAGATCGTTAGTCTTTGTCTGTTTTGATTCTTCGGCAACAATACCGTGAGCTTGCTCAATACAGCGGTCACAAATATGCGCATCTAACCCAGCAATCAATAAATTGGTTTCTGGCTTTTTTCTACCGCAAAATGAACACTCTAAATTTTCCTTTGCCATTATCTATCTTCTCTATTCTATTCCTTAACGATCAAAAATCGTTTTTGGTTTAAAATTCATTAATTTATTTGATTCAATTAGTCGGACTTACTTCTTCTCCCTTACCAATATTTCATCAATCATACCGTATTTAAGAGCTTCATCGGCTTTCATCCAGTAATCACGGTCACTATCTTCACGAACTTTCTCAATACCAGTACTAGAGTGTTCTGCTATGATTTGATATAATTCTTCTTTTAACTTCAATATCTCTCTAGCTGTAATTTCAATATCACTAGCTTGTCCTTGAGCACCTCCCATTGGTTGGTGAATCATAACACGAGAGTGTTGTAGACCACTACGTTTTCCTTTTTCGCCTGCGCATAAAAGTACTGCACCCATAGAGGCTGCCATACCTGTACAAATAGTAGCAACGTCTGGTGTAATGAACTGCATAGTATCATAAATACCTAAACCTGCATATACACTACCACCTGGTGAGTTAATGTAAATTTGAATATCCTTTTTAGCATCAACACTTGCTAAAAACAATAGTTGTGCTTGAATAATATTGGCTACTTGGTCATTAATACCTGTGCCCATAAAAATGATGCGGTCCATCATTAAACGTGAATAAACGTCCATTGCAACAATGTTCATAGAACGTTCTTCAATAATGTTTGGCGTCATGTTCGTTGGGTACATGCTGCTCATTATAGAGTCGTAGTAAGTGCTGCTAATGCCTTGATCGTTTATAGCGAAATTCTTGAATTCTTTTCCGTAATCCATAAATTGTATGTCTATATTTTAGAGTAAAAAAAGGTGCCGAAAATTTTATTTCCGGCACCGTAAAGATACTTAATTTATTGTTTGGAATTTATCCGTAAACTTCTTTCACGAAATTTTCATAGGTAACTTCCTTTGTCTTAAGATTTGCCTTTTCTTTGTAAAGATTCAATAATTTTTGACTCATCAATTGTTCTGATAGTCTTTTTACTTCATCTTGGTTACCAAGAACTCTTGCAGCAATAGAATCTAGTTCTTCTTCTTTAGGGTCTAATTGACCAAATTGCGCCATTTGAGAACGAATAAATCCTTTAGAGAATTCTTTCAATTCATCAAACTGTACTTGTAGTTCGTTATCACGAATTATTTTACCTTCAATTAATTGGTAACGTAATC
Source organism: Maribacter aquivivus (assembly GCF_900142175.1). Lineage (NCBI taxonomy): Bacteria > Pseudomonadati > Bacteroidota > Flavobacteriia > Flavobacteriales > Flavobacteriaceae > Maribacter > Maribacter aquivivus. Next base: position 1,647,593 of record NZ_FQZX01000001.1, read on the forward strand.
CTTTTTCAGATTTAGCATATTCTTCAACAGCTTGCTCCTCAGATAAAGGCTCTTCGCCAGTCATTTGAATCCACTTGGTTAAGAAACCTGTTGGTAATTCAAATTTTGTGTTGTCAATGAAATACTCTGTAACGTCGTTCAATAATTTTTGATCAGACTGTTGCTCAAATTGTTTTTCAGAATCTTCTTTGATACGCTCTTTTAATTCCTTTTCAGTTTTTACGCTGTCAGGTCCAAAAAGTTTATCAAATAATTCTTGATTTAATTCAGCAGCTTCTCTTTCGTTGATTTCAGAAATAGTGAAGGTAACTTCAGTATCTAAAGATTCCGCTTTTTGCTTGTCAACACCTAAGGCGCTAGATAACATGTGATCTTCAGTGAATAAGCCTTTTGTTTTTAACGTAACAACGTCACCAACTTTTTTGCCTTTTAATGCATCTAAAGCTTTTTTACTCTTCAACTTGTCAGTTTCAAGTAAAGTTTTGTTATCAATTTCTTCAGCTTCATTTGTAAATGTACCGCTTACTTCATCATTCTTGCTAACAACATCTTTAGTCACAAGTTTACCGTATTGCTTTTGAATACGCTCAACTTGCTCGTCAATCATTTTTTTGTCGGCAACAATTTTATATTGGGTAATTGCTTTTTTAGTTTTCAAAGAAACCTCAAAATTAGGAGCTAGACCTAATTCGAATTCAAAAGCCAATTCATCTTGGTCCCAGTCAAAATTGTCTTGTTGTTTTGGTAATGGGTTACCTAAAACGTCTAACTTTTCTTCAGTTAGGTATTTGTTAAGATTGTCTTGTAACAATTTATTTACTTCATCAACCAATACGGCTTTACCATATTGCTTTTTGATAAGACCCATAGGAACTTGGCCTTTTCTAAAACCAGGAATATTAGCTTGCTTCTTATAATCCTTTAAAATGGTATCTACCTTATCTTGGTAATCTTCTTTTGTGATAGCAACTTTAACTACTGCATTTAAATCGTCTATCTGCTCTTTCGTAATATTCATTCCTTAATATCTATTTGCATGTGTAAAATGGGATGCAAAAATACTATATTTTGCAAAGTCAACCAATTTTTTAAAGTATTGAATTTCAAATCACAAGCAACTACGACTTGTCATCTTTTAACAGTGTAAAAAAGATTGATTGTAAAAAAGATAGCAAGAGGCTAAAAATCAATGCCCACCAGATGTTGCCAACGGCAAAACCATCAATAAGTTTATCTGCCAATAAAATAATTATTGCATTGATGATTAATAGAAATAAACCAAAGGTGATTACGGTTACGGGTAGTGTTAATATTACTAATATTGGTTTAACAAGAAGATTTAAAATGCTTAATACAACAGCTACGATTACAGCGGTCATAAAACCGTCTACAGATACATTTGGTAGTACATTGGCTAAAATGATAACTGCTACAGCGCTTAATAGAATTCTTAAAATTAGTTTCATCGTTTTTGTTTTTAAATTAGAATGGTGATTTAACCTCTATTGAAAAAGGCAAGTGATTTATTGAAAAATTGTTCAGGATTTTCGGCGTGTAGCCAGTGTCCGGCATTAGCTATGGTTTCTACAATTGCTTTTGGAAAATGGCGATGTATGATTTCTACGTCATTTTTGGTTACATATTTAGATTTTTCTCCTCTTAAAAACAAAGTGGATCCGTCAAAACTGTCTGTGCTATTGATGTTATCTCCTATTTCTTCCATCTTTTCGCTGAGCACTTCCAAATTGAATTTAAAGCATAGTTTTTTATCCTCATTTCTATATAAATTTTTCAATAGAAATTGTCGTATACCTGTATTTGAAATGTGTTTCTTTAATTGTTCGTCAGCATCTTTTCTCGATTTCAAATTTGTGGTATCAATAGCGTTTAAGCCATTAATGATTTCTTGATGATGTGGTGGATAATATTTTGGTGCAATATCTGCAATAAGCAATTTATTCACGCGCTCAGGGTATGTACATGCAAATTGCATAGCAGTTTTGCCACCCATAGAATGACCAATTATAGCAGTACTTTTTATATTATGTGCATCTAAATAATTTAGAAAATCATCTGCAAGTATGTCATAATTGAAATCTGGGGAATGAAAACTTTTACCATGATTTCTTTGGTTTATTAGGTGAACACAAAAACCATTTTCTGCATATAAAGTCCCTAGCGTTTTCCAATTATCTAACATGCCAAGAAACCCGTGTAAAATACACAAGGGTTTACCTTCTCCTAAAATTACTGAATGTAATATCTGTTTCATTTCAATCTGTGTAAATACATGTTTACAACATTGTCAAGCCCTAAGTACAATGCTTCGCTGATCAATGCATGGCCTATAGATACTTCTAGTAAGTTAGGGATATTTTTAGCAAAATATTCAATGTTGTCTAAACTTAAATCATGACCGGCATTTATACCAATACCTAGTTCGTTTGCGCGTTGGGCAGCTATAATAAATGGTTTTATTGCTTCTTCTTTGTTTTGCGTATAATTGGTTGCGTAGCTTTCAGTATATAATTCAATTCTATCGGTTCCAACTGCTTTTGCGCCATCAATCATTTTTGGGTCTGGATCTACAAATATAGAAGTACGAATACCTGCATCTTTAAAGGTTTTAATGACATTGGTTAAAAACTCCTTGTTTTTTATGGTGTCCCAACCGGCATTAGAGGTAATTGCATCAACAGAATCAGGTACCAATGTTACTTGTTCTGGTTTTACCTCAAGAACTAGCTCAATGAATTTTGGAACCGGGTTGCCTTCAATATTAAATTCCGTCGTTACCGTTTTCTTTAAATCTCGTGCATCTTGGTATCTAATATGGCGTTCGTCTGGTCTTGGGTGAATGGTAATCCCTTGTGCTCCAAATCCTTCTAAATCTTTAGATACCTTAAGTAAATCTGGAACATTACCACCACGGGCATTTCTGAGAGTTGCAATTTTGTTTACGTTAACGCTAAGTTTTGTCATTATGTCTTATTTACCTTTTAAGAGCATCAAAAATACAAATAAGGCACGCCTTTTGATATTATTAATTGTTATTTTGCGTTATATATAGCCTATGCATATTCAAGAACATATCATTACGAACTTACCGGTATTCGATATTAAGGATACTACCGAGAGAATTCTAGAATTTTTTCAGGACTCAACCTATTCCCATATTGCCATTTTGGAGGATGGAAGGTTTTTAGGACTTTTCTCTGAAATAGATGCAGATGGGTTGCAGCCAGACGCTAAAATTGATGAGTTTCGATATGAGCTGCAAAGTTTTTTTGCTCGTAGAGATACCAATTGGTTAGACGTCTTGGAGATTTTTGCACGTAATGAAGCTAATCTTCTTCCTGTAGTTAATGAAAAAGAAGAAGTTACTGGTTACTACTGTTTAACTGATATTGTTTCTGAATTTATTGATACTCCGTTCTTCACTGATCCTGGTAGTATTTTGGTAGTAGCAAAAGGAACTAAAGATTACTCTTTTAGTGAAATTGCACAGATAGTTGAAAGTAATAATGCCAAACTTTACGGTGGTTTTATTACTGATACTCAGAATGATATTATTGAGGTGACATTAAAAATTACGGCTAATAACTATAATAAGGTAGTGCAGACTTTTAGACGATATAATTATAATATTGTATTTGGAAATAGTGACGATGAGTTTCTTGAAGATTTAAAGAATCGCTCAGATTATTTGGAAAAATATCTTAATGTTTAATATGAAAGTAGCTGTATACGGTCAAACTTATCAAGATAATGCTATTGAATATCTTATCGAGTTATTAGATGAGTTAAGTAAGGTCTCTGCCGAAGTTTATATTGAGAAAGATTTTTACGATTTATACAGAGTTAAAAATACTGCCCAAACATTTCCAACATTTACAATCGATGAAGGCCTAAACGCCTCTTTTGATATGTTCGTTAGTTTTGGTGGCGATGGTACTATATTAAGGGCTACAACTTTTGTAAAAGATTTAGGTATACCAATTGTTGGTGTAAATACCGGTAGGTTGGGTTTTCTTTCAACCTTTAAAAAAGAAGACGTTAGAAAAGTAGTTAGAGAGTTTAAGCAAGGTGCATATACTGTTGTTGAACGTAGTTTGGTTCAATTGAATACGAAGGAACTTGATGTTGAATTTGGAGATCTTAATTTTGCATTGAACGAAATTACCGTAAGTAGAAAAGATACGACCTCTATGATAACGGTTGAAACATTTTTAAATAACGAGTACCTGACTTCTTATTGGGCAGACGGATTGATTATTTCGACCCCAACAGGATCCACAGGGTATTCATTAAGTTGTGGTGGTCCGGTAATTGTGCCTACTGCAAAGTCATTGGTCTTAACGCCTATTGCACCGCATAACTTAAACGCCAGGCCTTTAGTGATTTCAGATGATACCGTAATTCGTTTAAAAGTGTCTGGTAGAGAAGAGAACCACTTGGTTTCTTTAGATTCAAGAATAGCATCATTAGAAAATGGTCAAGAAATAACCATTAGTAAAGCTCCGTTTACTATTAAAATGATAGAATATACTTCAGAAAGTTTTTTAAAGACCTTAAGAAATAAGCTTCTTTGGGGCGAGGATAGGCGAAATTGAGCCGACTTTTAAACAATAAATGCCCTTAATCACTGTTTATCTTTTGAGAACATAAAAATTATTGCATTTTCAATTTTAAATATAATATCTGCAATAATTGTAAAATCTATTTTATGCGTTACATAACGTTATTAGTATTACTTTTTTCACTGTCGGGTTTGCAGGCGCAGACGTATGAGGTGGGTATTTTTGCTGGTGGTGCCAATACAATTAGTGATGTTGGCAAAACAGATTATCTTTTGCCTTCTAATATTGCTTTTGGCGGATTGTTTAAATGGAACATAAGTAAAAGGTATGCATGGCGAGGTAGTCTAACCTATGGTAAGTTTACTGCAGACGATACAAAATCTAGTTCAACCGCAAGACAGCAAAGGGGTTATGTAATTGATAATTCTATTTTAGAAGGTTCTGTTGGTTTAGAGTTTAACTTTGTAGAATATAATTTGCACAAACTTGGTCCTGCTTTTACACCTTATTTATATACGGGTCTTACCTATTTTAGGTATGATTATCAGTATTTTAATGGCGGTGTTTTACAGGATATTAATCAAAGAGAAGGAAGTTTTGCGGTACCAATGACTGTTGGTTTTAAATATCGTATCAATCAGTTTCTTATTTTTGGGGGCGAAATTGGTGCTAGGTATACTTTTACAGATAACCTAGATGGTAGTAACCCTGAAGGTTCTAACTTTGAAGAATTTCAATTTGGTAATATATTTAGTGATGACTGGTACGTATTTTCTGGTTTAACACTAACTTATACCTTTGGTAGAAAACCTTGTATGGATTGTTTTGAGTAATTTTTAAGATGAGTGATATAAACGATATTGATAAACTAAATGTTCCAAAGCACCTTGCTATTATCATGGATGGTAATGGTAGGTGGGCGAAAGAACGTGGTAAACTAAGAGTTTTTGGTCACGAACATGGTGTGAAAACGGTTAGAATTGTCGTTGAAGAATGTGTTCAATTAAAGATTGACTACCTAACATTATATACTTTTTCTACAGAAAATTGGAACAGACCAAAGATAGAAGTACAGACACTTATGCGCTTATTGGTGTCCTCATTGAAGAAAGAACTTAAAACTTTTAACAAAAACAACATCCGTTTAAATACTATTGGTAACATAGATGCGCTGCCTTCTAAGGCGTATAGAGAGTTGGTCGAAGTAATGGATCAAACAAAGCAAAACACAGGCATGACGCTGACTTTGGCTTTAAGCTATGGGGCTCGAGAAGAGCTTCAATCTATGGTGAAACAGATAAGTACCAAAGTTAAAAATAATATAATTTCAATTGAAAACATTGACCAAGAAATTATAAATAGCCATCTTTACACGCATGATTTACCAGACGTAGATTTGCTTATCCGTACTAGTGGAGAACATCGGATCAGCAATTTCTTATTATGGCAAATAGCGTATGCAGAGTTATATTTTATTGACGTATATTGGCCTGATTTTAGAGAGCACCACTTGGTGGAGGCCATAAAAAATTACCAGAACAGAGAACGAAGATTTGGAAAAACAAGCGAACAACTCACTTAAAGATATGACCAGGTTCATATCCTTGAACCACTTTTTAACTACACTTTTATTTCTAACTACCTTTATTGCCGCCGCACAGGATAATACCTATGAGGATGGTAAAAGCTATATTTTAGGAGGTATAGACGTTACTGGGCTGCAAAGTTATAACGAGCAGACCGTAAAAACGTATACAGGTTTAAGAGTAGGTCAACCTATTACACTACCAGGAGAACAAATTAGTGAAGTCATTAAAAAATTGTGGGGTCTTGAACTTTTCAGTGAAATAGACATCTTCATTACCAATATTGAAGAAAACACTGTTTTTCTTGAATTGAACATAATAGAACGACCTACATTGACCAATGTAAAGTTTTATGGTGTTAAAAAGGGTAAGGTAGAAGGCTTAATAAAGGATACCGATCTTAAGAAAGGAAAGAAAATTACCGAAAGTTTAATTTCCAACTCCAAAAATTACATCACCAATAAGTACAAAAAACAGGGCTATTTAAACGCTGATGTTACAATTGCTACTTCTAAAGATACTATTGAGGGTAACACCCGTAATATGGTGGTTAACGTAAATAAAGGTGATAAAGTAAAAATTCGCGATATCATATTTGAAGGTAACGAGCAGTTATCTGATAAGAAATTACGTAAAGCTTTAAAAAGTACTAAACAGAAAAAATTAGGTCGTTTCTGGAAAAAATCAAAATACATTCAAGAAGATTACGAAGAAGATCTTAGTTTATTGGTTGATAAGTTTGCCGAAAACGGATACCGTGATGCACGTGTAATTTCTGATTCTATTATTAAGGTTGATGAGAATAACATCGATTTAAAGATAAAAGTTGAAGAAGGTGATAAGTATTACTTCGGTAATATTGATTTCGTTGGTAATACGGTTTATACAGACCGTCAATTAAACCAGGTTTTAGGTATTAAAAAAGGTGATACTTATAATGGGGTCTTATTACGTGAAAGAATTGCAGATAATTCTAAGCCTGATCCAAGTGATGTTACTAGTTTGTATCAAAACAACGGTTACTTATTTTCTACAATTAACCCAGTAGAGATTTCAGCTGCTAATGATACTATTGATTTTGAGATTAGAATTATAGAGGGTAAAGAGACTTTCTTAGATCACGTTACCGTATCTGGTAACGATAAAACAAATGATCATGTTATTTATCGCGAACTACGTACAAGACCGGGTCAGAAGTACAATAAGGCAGATATTATTAGAACTATTCGTGAATTAGGTCAACTTGGTTTTTTCGATGCTGAACAAATTACGCCAGATGTCTTAAACGCGAACCCTAATGAGGGTACGGTAGATTTAGCTTGGAATTTGGTTGAGTCTGGTTCTAGTCAAATAGAATTGCAAGGTGGTTATGGTGGCGGTGGTTTCATTGGTACATTAGGGCTGTCTTTTAGTAATTTCTCTATTCAGAATTTATTTAATGGTGAAAAGTACAAACCGGTACCAATGGGTGACGGTCAAACTTTCGCCTTACGTTTACAGGCAAGTCAGACTTATAGAGTATATAGTTTAAACTTTGCTGAACCATGGTTAGGTGGTAAAAAGCCAGTACGTTTTAATCTAAGTATGTCTAGAACTCAACAGTTTGCAGCTTCTTATGACACTAGTGGAGATATTGATATTGATAAGGATCAACAGTTTTCTATTACGGGTATAACTGCAGGTTTGGCAAAACGTGTACAATGGCCAGATGATTTCTTTACCATATCTCACTCACTTAGTTATCAGTTGTATGATTTTAGAAATTATAATATTGGTCTTTTTAACTTTGGTGATGGTAAAGCAAACTCTTTAGCGTACACCTTTGGTATCTCAAGAAATGCTACACAAGGAGGACGCATTTTTCCTAGGGGTGGTTCCAACTTTGAAGTAAGTGCTAAGTTTACACCGCCATGGTCTTTGTTCAGTAACAAGGATTTTAGAGAATTAAAGAATAGATCGGAAGAGTTAGAAGATAAAAAGAACTCAATTGGGGTTACTTCTTTAGAGCAAACTGAGTTAGAAGATTTAGATCAAGAACGTTTCAGATTGTTGGAATATTACAAGGTTAAGTTTAAAGGAGACTGGTATACTACTTTAGTAGATAAATTGGTGCTTCGTAGTAATGCAGAATTCGGTTTCTTAGGTAGCTATAACAGTGCTGTTGGTAATGTGCCATTCGAAAGATTTTATGTAGGTGGTGATGGTCTAGGTAACTTTACCTTAGATGGTAGAGATGTAGTTCAGCTTAGAGGTTATGACAACCAATCTATTACACCATATTCAGAAGGAGCAACTTCGCCAGATGGAGCATTAATCTATAATAAATTCTCACTAGAGTTACGTTACCCATTAACATTAAAGCCTTCTGCATCTATTTACGGACTGGCATTTTTAGAAGGTGGTAATGCGTTCAACAATTTTCAAGACTTTAATCCGTTTGAATTAAAACGATCGGCCGGTGTGGGGCTGCGTATCTTTATGCCAGCATTTGGTTTGTTGGGTATTGATTTTGGTTACGGATTCGATGAGGATCTTGTGCCAACTTCTGCAGGACAAGGGCCAAGCGGATGGCAAACTCACTTCATTATTGGTCAACAGTTTTAATTTTCATTGAATTATTATAATCGTGCTTAGTGCTAATCCTTTAGTTTTAAAAGATTTAGTAATTTTGGCACGATATTTTCTATAGGATTAAACGACATTAACAATGAGTACAAAAACAAAAGTTCTATTAGTAGTTTCGGTCATCTTCATGACAATACAGGGTTTTGCCCAAAGAGGGGTGAGAATGGCCTATGTAGATATGGAGTACATTTTACAGAATGTAGATGAGTACAGAGAAGCGACCGAGCAGTTAGAAACTAAAGTACAGCGTTGGAAGATTGAAGTAGAGCAGAAACAAAGTGTTGTTGAGCAGATGAAGAAAGATTTAATGGCAGAGAAAGTGCTATTGACTCCAGAGCTTATTGCAGAACGTGAAGAAGAAATTCAAATTTTGGAACGTGAAATGATCGAGTACCAACAAGATCGTTTTGGACCACAAGGAGATTTAGTATTGCAAAAAAGAAGGTTGATACAGCCTATACAGGATCAAGTGTTTAATGAAGTACAAAAAATTGGCACCAATAAAAAGTATGATTTTATTTTTGATAAATCTGCGGATGTTGTAATGTTGTATTCCGAAAAAAGACACGATATCAGTGATTTAGTGTTGAGAGGTATTGCTAGAACAAGAAAAGTTAGCAAACCGGTTAAAAAATCAAATGATCGTAGTAGATTAGATGATTTTGATGACGAAGAGGAAGAAGTGGTAAGTGAAGCATTGCAAGAGCGTTTAGATAAAGCGACTGAAGCAACTGAGACAAGAGCGAAAAGTGCGGCCGATGCAAAAGCCGAACAATTAAAATTGCGAGAAGAGCGTAAGAAAGCGTACGAAGAAAGAAGAAAGAAGTTATTAGAAGAGCGCGAAGCTAAGAAGCAAGAGAAATTAAAAGAGAGAAATAGCGATACCGAAAAAGATGACAATAGCGGTACTATTTAAATAGGTTTAACAACCATAAAAATTAACACTCAATTACAATTAAAATTACACTCATGAAACAAGTAAAAAAAATTGCGGTAGCCTTATTGTTGTTCGTAGCAACGACAAGTTTTGTAAATGCCCAAAGTAAGGTAGCTCATATAGACGTTACTCAATTATTATCTGCAATGCCAGAAATGAAGTCGGCAGAAGCTGAGCTTAAGAAATTACAAGAAACTTACAATGCGGATATTGAAGGTTCAATGACAGAGTTGCGTAACAAGTACACACAGTACCAAAACGAAGCAGCAGCTAAGTCTAAAGAAGAAAACGAAAAAAGAGCAATAGAATTACAAGGTTACGAAAAGAATATTGGTGAAGCTCAACAAAGAGCTCAACAAGAATTCCAAAAGAAACAAGCTGAGTTATTCGCTCCTATTTCTGAAAAAGCTAAAGCGGCAATAGAACAAGTTGCAGCAGCACAAGGATTTGATTACGTTATTGATGCGCAAGCAGGTGGCGGTCTTATCGTTGCAAAAGGTAAAGACCTTTTAGCTGATGTTAAAAAACAATTAGGTTTCTAATAAGAACCATATATTATAAAAGAAAAGCCATCTAATTAGATGGCTTTTTTTATGCTTTTATTTTTCTTTTAATATTTGTCCAGCGTAGGTTTTTGATGAACTTGCCTTCTTCTGCGGTTACTAGGTAAGAGGTGTTATTTCTAGCGGCTTGTATGTAACCGGACATATTGTTCCAGAATGATTTTACAGATTTATTTTTTATTGCCATTTTCATAGAAGCAATAGAGGTAATTACGAATCCATAACGCATGGTGTACATTGCTTTGCCTTGTAACCTTTTTGCTTTTGCATTATATGCTTTACCTGTAGGTCTTAGATGTTTTACTTTGAGTGTGGCATCAGTTTGTATGGTGAAGTTATTAAACCTCGCTAAGAGCTCATCTACCGTATCCCATCCCATTGCGTTCTTCAATCCTCCTATGGCTTTAAAACAAGCTTTAGAATAGGCTTTAATGGCGCCTCGTACATGGTCGTTATCCATTGGGTGGTTCAATATCCATTCTCCAGCGTTATTTTGCTCATAAATGAATCCGCCGCAAATACCTAAAGTCTTATTTTGTTTATAATGCGAACATATTACTTTAAAATAATTAGAAGGTAAAATAACATCTGCATCTAGTTTTACGATAACATCATAATGGTCATCTAATACCTCTAATCCCTTATTAAACGCATTAATGACTTTGCTGCCCGGCATGTGTTGTGTAGACGAAGTTGTGTTCAGCTTTTGAAACAGACTGTTTACTGTACAATAGTGGTCTATGATGTTTTCAGTACCGTCGGTGGAATTATCATTAACTAGAATAACTTTTTTTGGGACTAATGTCTGTTGTAAAATAGAGTCTAAAGTACTTTTTAAAAAAGCCTCTTCGTTGTGTATAGGAATAACTATGTAGTAATCCATTTTGAATATAGTCTCTTATTTTCTGGTAGCGTAAACAATATAATACCTTGGTGTAAATAAACGTAAAAAAGGTCTGAAGCCTATTTTTTTTACTGGATGGGCCCATTTCTTAGAATCTTGAATTTCCCATCCGGCTTTTTCTAATAGCCAATCAAATTGCCAATCTTCAAATTCATGATAATGCCTGTCCCACTTATCTATTTTGCTTCTGTATGCGGGCGAAAACCACAATTTTAGAGGTATGCTCGCAACTAACTTAGTAGCTTTGGTATTTGAAAGTAAATTTAGCGGAGCTAAAAGATGTTCAAATATCTCGAAAGCAGTAATGACATCTGCATCTGTATTCGTTACCGTGCTATAATCGATATCTAAATCTTCACCTTGGGTATTCATTACCGAATAACCATCTTCTACCATGATTTTGGTAAACGGATTTTTTACACCCAAATCTAATATAGATTCGTTGGCGTTTATATGTTTACGTAAAAAATGAAGTGTGTGTTCGTAACGTTTGTTTGGAAAACTGTTTTCGTACATGTTTAGATTCTGTATACCATTGCATTGACGTTCATTCCGGCGCCAACACTAGCAAAGATAACAACATCTCCCTTTTTAATTTCCTGATTTTCTAATTTACCGTGCTTTACAAGGTCAAATAAAGTGGGTATGGTGGCAACAGAACTATTACCTAGCTTTGAAATACTCATAGGCATAATACCTTCGGGCATTTCTTTACCATATATTTTGTAGAAACGTTTTACTATTGCCTCATCCATTTTTTCATTTGCTTGGTGAATAAATATCTTTTTCACCTCATCAATCTTAATACCGCTGTTATCTAAGCATGACGCCATAGCAGATGGTACATTAGTTACCGCAAATTCATAAATTTTCCTACCCAGCATTTTAATGTAGTAAGCCTTTTTCTGGTCCTCTTTGTTGTAAGATTCTCCAAAGAAAAGAAAGTTGGCTTCATCGTTTGCATAAGTTGCAGATTCGTGCCCTAATATTTCACCGCCATCAGTAGAGCTTTCTAAAATTGCAGCACCTGCACCATCAGAATATATCATAGCATCGCGATCATTATCGTCAACAATTCTTGATAAAGTCTCAGCACCAATAACCAAGCATTTTTTGGCAATACCACTTTTAATGAATGCATTGGCTTGAATCATACCTTCAAGCCAACCTGGGCAGCCAAAGATTAAATCGTAAGCAACACATCTCGGATTCTTTATCTGTAATTGGTGTTTTACTCTAGTGGCTAAACTTGGTAATGTATCGCCTTGTATATACCCTTCTTTTAAGTCTCCAAAATTATGGGCAACAATAATGTAGTCTAATGTTTCTTTGTCTATGTTAGCATTTTTAATTGCCTTTTCAGCAGCGAAGAAAGCTAAGTTAGATGTGGTGTATTCTTTGGGAGCATATCGTCTTTCTTCAATACCGGTTATGGCTTTAAATTTCTCTATAATAACCTCATTATCATGTTTGAAAGAAGTACCGTCTAAATTTAAAAAACTATGGTTATTAAAATCTGCGTTAGAAATTTTTAAATCAGGAATATAGCTTCCTGTTCCCGTAATTGATATGCTCATTTTAATTTTTTGAATTGTGCCCGACAATTTAAGTAAATTATAAAAATATTATATGCATGCATAGTAAATTTTACGATGGTCAATGCACATTTCTTAAAATAGGGCGGATTAAAAAAGCCTTTTCGAATTGTCGAAAAGGCTTGGTAGTATGGCTTTAGAGCTGTTATTCAGTTTCCATGTACGCCTCAATTGGTGCGCATGTGCAAATTAAATTACGGTCTCCATATGCATCGTCAACTCTACGTACCGAAGGCCAAAATTTATTTTCGGCAATGTATGGTAACGGGAAAGTTGCTTTTTGTCTTGAGTATGGAAATTGCCAATTATCTGTAGTAGCCATTTCTAAAGTATGAGGAGCATTTTTAAGAACGTTGTTTGGCTCATCAGTATTAGATTCGTCTATTTCCGCTCTAATAGAAGTCATTGCTTCGCAGAACCTGTCTAACTCGGCTAAATTTTCACTTTCGGTAGGCTCAATCATCACTGTTCCTGCAACAGGGAAGGATACCGTTGGGGCGTGAAATCCGTAATCCATTAATCGCTTTGCAATATCGGTTACCTCAATGCCATTTTTCTTGAATGGTCTGCAGTCCAATATCATTTCATGAGCTGCTCGCCCTTTTTCACCTGTATATAATACATCAAACTTACCTTCAAGCTTATGTTTGATATAATTGGCATTAAGAATAGCAATTTTTGTTGATTGGGTAAGACCGTGCTCACCTAACATTTTAATGTATCCGTAAGAAATAAGGCAAACCAATGAACTTCCCCATGGTGCTGCAGAAATTGCAGTAATAGCATCTTTACCGCCAGTAGTTATTACCGGGTTGCTTGGTAAAAATGGAACTAATTGCGGAGCAACGCAGATTGGACCAACACCAGGTCCGCCACCACCATGTGGTATTGCAAAAGTTTTGTGAAGGTTCAAGTGACAAACATCAGCACCAATGGTTGCTGGGTTTGTTAAGCCAACTTGTGCATTCATGTTGGCGCCATCCATATAGACTTGACCACCATGATCATGAATTAATTTTGTAATCTGCTTAATTGACGATTCAAAAACACCATGTGTAGATGGGTATGTTACCATCAACGCAGCTAAGTTTTCTGAATGTAATTTTGCTTTCTCTTCAAGGTCTGCAACATCAATATTTCCTTTCTCATCTGTCTTAGTTACTACAACTTTCATACCTGCCATTACAGCAGAAGCCGGATTTGTACCATGTGCAGATGAAGGAATTAAGCATATGTTTCTGTGAGATTCTCCTCTAGATTCATGATAGGCTCTAATAACCATCAACCCTGCATATTCACCTTGTGCACCAGAATTTGGTTGCAATGAAGTGTCTGCAAAACCAGTAATTACCGAAAGGTCTTTTGCTAGTTCTCTTAGAATGGTTTGGTACCCTTCTGCTTGATCAACTGGTACAAATGGGTGAATATTTCCCCAGTTAGATGAGCTTAATGGCAACATTTCACTAGCTGCATTTAATTTCATGGTACAGCTACCCAAAGAAATCATACTATGATTTAGAGCTAAATCTTTACGTTCCAATTTTTTAATGTAACGCATTAATTCAGTCTCTGAATGATATGAATTAAACACCTTGTTCTCCATGAAAGAACTGCTACGCTGAATGTTGCTTGGTATTGAAGTTGAGCTTAATAAACTTGTGACTTCTGCAGCAGACTTACCAAGAGCCTCAGCGAATATGTATATAATCTGATTGAGATCGTTTAGCGAAGTAGCTTCATTAACTGCGATTGATATAGTGTCATTATCTACGTAGAAGAAATTAACTTCATTTGCTTCTGCAATTGGGCGTACTTTTTTAGCATCAGCTTTGATGGTTATAGTATCGAAATAAGCCGAGTTAATTTGGTATAGACCCAAATTTTCAAGAGCATCAACTAACGTAACTGCGGTGGCATGAATTTTTGAGGCTATGTATTTTAGGCCTTTTGGACCGTGATACACTCCGTACATTCCTGCCATTACGGCCAATAATACCTGCGCAGTACAAATGTTAGATGTTGCTTTGTCTCTTTTAATATGTTGTTCCCTAGTCTGCAAAGCCATTCTTAAGGCAGGCTTGCCATCTGTATCTTTAGTTACACCGATTATCCTGCCTGGGATATTTCTTTTGAATTCTTCTTTTGTAGCAAAGAAAGCAGCGTGAGGACCACCATAGCCCAACGGAATTCCGAAACGCTGTGTAGTGCCAACAACTACGTCAACACCAAAATCTCCAGGAGGAGTCAATAGTACTAAACTCATGATATCTGCAGCTACAGCTATTTTTATGTCATTTTCCTTTGCTTTAGCTACAAAACCTGCATAATCATATACTTGTCCGTATTTGCCAGGATATTGCAATAAAGCACCATAAAAATCTGTACGGAAGTCGAATTCTTCATGGTTACCGATTACCAATTCAATACCTAAAGGAGTCGAGCGGGTTTTTAAAAGTGATAGGGTTTGCGGTAGAATCTCTTCTGATACAAAGAATTTTACAATGTTGTTCTTTTTTTGATCACGGCTTCTTACATCAAAAAGCATTGTCATTGCTTCTGCAGCAGCTGTACTTTCATCTAAAAGCGAAGCATTTGCAAGTTTCATTCCTGTTAAATCTGAAACTATGGTTTGAAAGTTTAATAAAGCTTCTAATCTACCTTGTGCAATTTCAGCTTGATATGGAGTGTAAGCAGTATACCAACCCGGATTTTCAAGAATGTTTCTTTTAATCACTGACGGTATTAAACTTTCGTGATATCCTAAACCAATATAAGTTCTGAAAACTTTATTTTTTTTAGATAACGCTTCTGTGTGTGCAAGAAACTTATGCTCACTCATTGGTGGATCTAATTTTAGGGGCTCTTTAAGGCGAATATGTTCTGGTATGGTCTCAAAAATAAGCTGTTCCAGATTTTCAACACCTACCGTGTTGAACATGGTATTTAAATCTTCATCCCTTATGCCGATATGGCGTAATGCAAACACGTCAGTCTTCATAGATACTATTGTTATATAATGTGTAAAATTACCACTTTTATGTGTTTAAATTAGTGCTGTAAGCTGTTGATATCTTGAAAGTTTTTAACCAAAACAAAAGGTTATAAACACTTTAACTACTTTTGTTTAATGACCATAATCAAAAAGATTTTTGATTTTTATCTTGATGCTAGTATTCATGTCGCATTGGCGATATTTAGCTTGGTTCATGTTACTGCGCTTACTTTAAACATAAATGTGCCTTTAGAACTCTATTTTTTTATTTTTTTCGGTTCTATTAGCTGTTATAATTTTGTAAAATTTGGTGTAGAGGCAGAGAAGTATGTTCTTGTTGCCAACACGTATCATAAAAACATTCAATTTTTTAGTTTTGGATGTTTGCTTGTTGCAGGATATCAGTTGTTTTTTTTATCGGAAAGAGTATTTATAGGTCTATTTATACTAGCAGCGATTACAGGACTTTATGCATTGCCTGTTTTACCAAAGAATAAAAATTTTAGAAGTTTTAGCGGTTTAAAAATTTTAATCGTCGCAGCAGTTTGGGCAGGGGCTACAGTGATATTACCTGCTATTTCTGTTTTGGAAGATATTTCTTGGAATGTAAAAGTTGAGGCACTACAGCGCTTTCTTTTTGTACTTATACTTTTAGTGCCTTTCGAAATCAGAGATTTGAAATATGATAGTGCAACTCTAAAAACTCTGCCACAAAGAGTAGGAGTGAAGGGAGCAAAAATAATAGGGTATAGTTGGACGATACTTTTTTATGCTGCCACTTTCTTGAAAACAGATTTAGATACCGCACACATTATCGTGAAGACAATTCTATTCTTAGTATTAATGCTAATGATATTTAAGACAAAATTAGACCAACAAAAATACTTTTCATCTTTTTGGGTAGAAGCAATTCCGTTATTTTGGTGGCTACTTTTTGTTATAGATAAGAAATATTTTATTTTGCTTTAGAAAAGGTTTCTTTCATTTTTTTCTTTTCTTCCTCGGACAGTACAGCGAGTCTAGCTTGATTGCAAAGCGAGGTTAACTTAGTATTGTCTTTACTGTGCTTTGCACAGGTTTTACATATAAGTAAATGAAATTTTAATTTTATTTTATCCCAACCAGAAGCTTCTTCGTATTGAGCTTTATCGCAAATATTTGCTGCCTTTTCACATGAAATCATCATAACTAAAACCAATTTTGATTTAAACAACCCATTAAGCCAGTTCTGGCCCTATGTATCATTACCCAAAGATTAGACGCATTAATTCCTAAAGCATTACAAATATCTTCTGTTTCCATTCCTTCAATAGTTTTCATAGTAAAAACTTGAGCTTGCTTTTTAGGTAACTTAGAAATGCAATTTTGAATGGCAAGACCTAATTCTTCGTTTTCAAGAGCGTCATTTTCAAAATTACTATTAGGGTCGGCAATGCGTTCTTCTAGCCAATCACCTTCAGCATCGGTCTGTGAACTATAGCTCATACGTACTTCTGCTTTTCCCTTTTTGGAATTAATTTTGCGATAGTGGTCAATGACCTTACGTTTTAGAATTGCAATTAGCCATGTTCGCTCTGCCGCATCACCTTTAAAGTTTTTAGCAGATTTAAGTCCCGCTATAAAAGTGTCCTGTACAAGGTCTTTTGCAATTTCGGCATCGCTTACTCTAGTTACGGCGTAGTTAAATAGATAATCTGCGTAGAGATCAACCCACTTATCAGGATTTAGATTGTTTATTTCCATTTTTTATTCTGCACTTCAAAAGTAATTTAATTTTGGCTATTATGTTTACTTTTGGGTCTAAACGACTTTATCATGAGAAATATACTATTTTTTCTGCTGCTTCTTGTTACTCAGTTTGCTATAAGTCAAATAGAATCAAAGCCGATTTCTGAGTTTATTGGTTTTGATGAATCTGCAGAAGTATTGTTAGATGTGAGAACACCGGCAGAGTTTGAGGCTGGTTGTATTAACGGAGCAGTTAATATTAATTGGCTATCAGATGAATTCAATCAGCAAATAAAAGGTGTGGATAAAAACAAAAAGATATTTGTTTATTGTAAAATGGGAGGAAGAAGTTTAAAATCTCAAGAAAGGTTAGCAGAACTTGGTTTTAAGAATGTAGTAAATTTAGAGGGCGGTTATGATGCTTATTCTAGTAAATAGTAAAGCGCAAATTTATTTTTAGGCGTTTATAATTCTGCAAGAATTTTGGTTAATTGGTTGTCTCTTATTGGTTTGACGATATAGTCAGATACTTCTTTTATCTTTTTTGTCTTTTCAAAATCTACCAAATCTACAGATGATGAAAGAATATATACGGTTATTTTTTTGGTGGCTTTTGATATTAACTTAATGTATTCATCCATAAACTTGTACCCGTCCATTACTGGCATATTTACATCTAAAAAAATAACATCTGGTAATATGATATTATTGTCAATATTTTTATTAAAAAAGTTCATTGCTTCTGCTCCATCAGTAAATGGCATGATGTTACTGACAGATTTGTGAGCCTGTAGCGTGTGAAGTATAGTGTATTGAAATACTTCGTCATCATCTATTACGCAAACTTGAATATTATTGTCCATCTTTTTTAATTTAAAATGATAAAAAATGTTGTGCCGACGTCAACTTTACTTTTTGCCGAAATCGAACCGCCCATTGCTACTATTTGAGCTTTGGTCAAAAATAAACCAATGCCTTTTGCATCCGGGTGTTTGTGGAATACTTTGTTAAGTCCAAATAATTTATGACCATTACTTTTCATATCTATTCCTAGCCCATTATCTTCAAATTCTAATGTTATTCTTCCATTAACGGTATTTGAGGTAATGGAGATTTCTGGTACTCTATCTTCGGATCTGTATTTCAATGAATTACTTACTAAATTAAGAAAAATACTTTCTAAATAGATAGGATTGTATCTTACATTTTGCGCTTTAGAAAAATCACATCTTATATTGGCATTACTTTTTATTAACTCGGCAGCTAATATTTCTTTGGTTTTTAACAGCGTCTGCTCAAAACAAAGTTCTTGAGTGATCTCAACAGCTGAGTTTTTTATTGATATTGTTTCTATTAGGGCGTTAAGTGTTTCTGTCAAATGGTCTATTACAATTTCAAACTTTTCAAAAATTTCTATTTTTTTGCTCTCATTTTCAGTGCTTTTATATAGACCTAATAGTGCATTAAGGTTGCTTACTGGGGATCTTAAATTATGTGATGTAATGTGATTAAATTCAGCAAGTTGCTTATTTTTTGAAGTTAAGTTTATCGTTGATTTTTCTAAACTTCTGTTGGTGTCCATTATTTTTTGATGTGCTTCTATCTGTTCAGTGATGTCTTGACTTGATCCTATCAATTCTATAACATTACCTTCTTTATCAAGTATGACCTCGCCAATTAATTTAATGGTTTTAATTGAATTGTCATTTTTTACGATTCTGTGATGAAATTTATCGAACTTTTTTGTTTCAATTATTCTTTGACTTATATCAATTACCTTTTCGCGATCGGCAGGGTGTACTCTTTTTAAATAGGTTTTAAAATCTGGTTTTGCTCCTGGTTCAAAATCTAAAATCTTCAATAAATTTTCGGATTTCTCCATAACATCTTGTATGATGTCCCATTTCCAATAACCAATACTAGAGAGCTGTTCGGCGAAAGTTAAAAGTTGGTTTTTTTCTATTAAATCTTGTTCTCTTTTAATACGATCTGTTACGTCTTGTGCTGTGCCAATTAATTCAATCATTTGGCCATTGCTGTCCTTAACTACTTCGGCCATTAGCTCTAAGGATCGAATTGAGTCGTCATTCAAAACAATTCGGTATGATAAAAGAGATTCGCTCTTTTGTGTAGCTACTATATGTTCTATATGCTCAACGACCTTTTCAGAATCTTCTGGATGTATTCTTGATAAGAATAAATCCATATCAATTGGTACGCCTAATTCAAGATCATAGAGTTTATAAAGATTGTCTGACCATTTTGATATGCCTGTATGTGGGTTCCACTGCCAAGATCCCATCGAAGCCATTTCTTCGGTAAAAGAAAGTAGGTGGTTTTTTTCTTGAAGTAATTGTTCTGTTTCGACGATATGTGTAATGTCTTGGGTGGTGCCTAATAATTCAATATTTCCATGTTCGTCTTTAGAAATTTCCCGTCTAACTTCTAAGGTTTTAATTTCATTATTGTTTACTATAATCCGATATGTAGACCTTGGCACTTCTATGCCATTTAGTAAGTTTTTGATTACTTCTTTTACCTTTTCTTTATCTGGTGTGTATATCATAGATATAGCCTTGTCTATGTTTACATCTGAACCCAGTTCAAATCCATAAATTTTATATAGACTATCAGACCATTTAAAAATGTTTTTACTCGGTTTCCATACCCACATACCTAACATGGCCATTTGCTCTGCAAGGTTTAATTGCCTGTTTATTTCAAGTAATTCTAGTTCCTTCTTTTTGTTTTCTGTAATATCTTGACATGTTCCAGACATTTCTAAAACTTCACCTTTACTGTTTAGGGTGATTTTACCGACAGATTTTATGATTTTAATACTGCCATCATCTAGTTGAATTCTATACGTGGATTCCAGAAACTCTCCAGTTTTCATCGCTGTTTCGAGGTTTGCGACTACAGTTTTTTTGTCTTCTTTATGTATGTAGTTAATATAAGTTTCGAAAGTTAAAGGTTCCCGTTTATCGTGACCATAAATAGCATGTAAATTATCGGACCAAAAAACCTCGTTGGTGGTTGTGTTCCATTGCCAATAACCAATCATTGCCATCTTTTCTGCAACGTTTAATTGTTGGTTTTTTTTAGATAATTCTAGTTCTCTTGATTCGTTATCTGTAACATCTAAGCATGTGCCCAGTAATTCTTGTGAACCATCATTTCTATTTATGGTGACTTTGCCCAAAATTTGTATGAATCGTATAGTATTGTCGCTAAGAACGATTCTATGGGTGAAATCGTAAAATTTATGGTCAATAATTGATTGGTCTATTTTTTCTTTTACAAATGCTTTGTCATCTGAGTGAATTTTATTGAAATAAGTACTAAAAGATAATTTGTCGGTTTTTGGTTGTTCGAACATTTGATAAAGGTTGTCTGACCAAAAAACATCATCGGTTTCGGGTTTATATCTCCAATAACCCATTGTGGTAAGATGCTCAGCGAAATTAAGTAGCTGGTTTTTTTCTATTAATTCGTGTTCGATTTTTATTCTATCGGTAATGTCGCGAGCGGTTCCAATTAAAACCTTGTCATTATTTATTCTATTTGATACAACATCTGCCGTAATCTCTAAGGTTCGAATACTTTTATCTCTTGTAATTAGACGGTGACTAAAAGTTTTCTTTATTCCCGTATTTTTTACCGACTGTAATGCTTTGTCTACGTGTGGTTTATCTTTGGGGTGTATTCGAGCATAAAGAACTTCGAAACTGATGGGTTCACCATATTCAAAATCTGTTATTTTGTAAAGATTGTCTGACCATTTAAATGCACCTGTTTTTGTATTTAATTGCCACGTACCTGCTTCGCTACTGTTTTCAGTTAATTCTAATTGTTGTTTTTTTTGAATAAGTTGTTGATCTCTCTCTTTACTTTCTGTAATATCTTGGCAGGTTCCCATTATTGTTATGACCTCACCATGCGCATCGGTTATAACCTCGCCAATAGATTTCAT
Source organism: Maribacter aquivivus (assembly GCF_900142175.1). Classification (NCBI taxonomy): domain Bacteria; kingdom Pseudomonadati; phylum Bacteroidota; class Flavobacteriia; order Flavobacteriales; family Flavobacteriaceae; genus Maribacter; species Maribacter aquivivus. The sequence continues at coordinate 1,669,076 of NZ_FQZX01000001.1, forward strand.
GTTTTTAATCGTGCCATCTTTTAAAGCAATGCGATAATTTGAATCAGGGAAATGCTTTGTCTTTAAAGCTAGGTCAAATTTGGCAGCTATTTCTTCTTTATCCTCTATATGAACATATTCTAAAAATGTTTCGAATGACAAAGGTTTTTCTTTATGTCGTTTTAGAATATGGTAAAAATTATCTGACCAGGTCAGCGTGTCTAAATTTATATCCCATTTCCAAGAGCCAGAATTTGCTAATTTCTCAGCATACTCCAATTGTTTTTTTAATATATGATTCTCAATGTTTTTTACTTTAGTATGGGTAATGTCGGTAATAAAACCATGTAAGCTTGTGCATTTATTATCATTAGTAGTAGCATGTGTTGCTACGTGCAGAAAACGAGAACTTCCTTTAGGTGTTATTACTTCATATTCTAGTTCAAATGAAACTCCTTTTAATAAAGCCTGAGTGTGCGCCTTTATAAGGTTTTCTTTTACAATACCTTCTTTGCAATTTCCGTAGATATTATCTGCATTGGGTATGAATGTTTTTGGTACTTGATGAATTTCTCTCAGAACATCGTTCCAAGTCACTTTGTTAGAATCTACTTCAAATTGAAATATACCTATGTTTTTAATACTACTAGGAGTAGTACTAGTTTTGTCTGTTTGAAGAAGAGTGTTTTCTGTACTCATTTCATTCAAGAGTTTACTAATTAACAAGTGAAAACAAAACGGGGGTGGTTTTGAATGTAAAACAATATTGTGGCTAAATGGCTACAAGGTAATTAATAAATATTTGATTTGCAGAAGGTTTGTGAGTTAATTGAATTCTATAGTCAGATATTCCAATGTCTATACATTTAATCTTAGTTGCGCGTATAGAGATAATATGAAGGTGAGACTTAGGGTTAACCTATGGAGTGATTTTTTATTTGTTCTCCGTAGATGTTTAACTACATAAATTTCAGTGATTTTAGAGTTTATTTATGAAAAGGAGTTTAATCTGAATACACCTTTTTAATATTTTAATGAATTAGGTAGATTTTTATATCTTGTACTAAATTAACCTGATATCGATTCTGAATTATATTCATTAGTCAATATCAGGTTGTTTTTTAATTTTTATTTAGAGTTGCTAGATAATTTTGAATTTATACTAGTTCAATAACCCAGCTCTTTCTAGCAATGCCTCAACCTTTGGTTCTGCTCCTCTAAATCTTTTGTAAAGTGTCATTGGGTTTTCGGTACCGCCTTGCGAAAGAACGTTGTCCTTAAATTTAGTGGCAACTTCTTTATTGAAAATTCCCTCTTCTTTAAAGTATGCAAAAGCATCTGCATCTAAAACTTCAGCCCATTTGTAACTGTAATATCCAGATGAATATCCTCCTTGAAAAATATGGGAAAATGCTGTACTCATACAAGTTTCCGGTGTTTCAGGGTAAAGGCTTGTATCTTTAAAAGCTTCATCTTCATGAGCTTTAACGTTGGTTATGCCTGTAGGGTCAACACCATGCCAAGACATGTCTAAAAGTCCAAAACTCAATTGACGCAAGGTTTGCATTCCTTCTTGGAATGTGGCGGACTCTTTTATTTTCTGAACCAATTCCATTGGTATAGTTTCTCCTGTTTCGTAATGTTTGGCAAATAACTCTAATGCTTCCTTCTCATAACACCAGTTTTCTAAAACCTGACTCGGTAATTCTACAAAATCCCAAAATACAGATGTTCCAGATAGGCTAGGGTAGGTGGTGTTTGCCAGCATACCATGTAAACCGTGACCAAATTCATGAAACAAAGTAGTAACCTCGTTAAAAGTCAGTAATGATGGCTTGCTTTTTGTTGACGGAGTAAAGTTGCATACGTTAGATATATGTGGACGTACATTTTCGCCATTTCGCTTCCATTGCGATTTGTATGAAGTCATCCATGCGCCACCTCTTTTACCTGCTCTTGGGTGAAAATCTGCATAAAATAATGAAATTAAATTTTTATCGGTATCGTAAACCTTATAGGTTTTAACCTCGTCATGATATTTTTCAATGTCGTGTACTTCTTCGAACTGTAAATCAAATAAGTTTTCGGCTACTTTAAAAACACCGTTGATTACATTTTCTAGTTTAAAGTAAGGTTTCAGTTTCTCATCATCTAAATTGAATAGCTCTTGCTTTAATTTTTCAGAATAATAACTGCTATCCCATTTTTCTAAACGGTCAATATTATCTAGTTTTTTTGCAAAATCTTCTAATTGCTTAAACTCACGCTCTGCAGCAGGTTTGGCTTTTGCCAGTAATTCATTTAAGAAAGAATGCACTTTCTCTGGAGTCTCTGCCATACGTTCTTCAAGAACAAAATTAGCGTGTGTTTTGTATCCTAAAAGATTGGCTCTCTCAAAACGTAATTTTGCAATTTCAAGAACATTTTCTTGATTGTCTAATTCGTCATTATGAAATGCTTTACTTCCAAATGCCATAGAAAGCTCTTTACGTAACTCCCTATTTTTAGCATATTTCATAAAGGGAATGTAGCTTGGGTAATCTAAAGTAATCATCCAACCATCTTCTTTACCTTTTGAAATGGCTAATTGTGCTGCGGCTTCTTTTTCACCTTCTGGTAATCCGTCTAAATCAGCTTCATCTGTTAGGTGCAATTGATATTTATTGGTTTCAGCAAGTACATTCTCGCCAAAAGTCAATTTCAATTTTGCAAGCTTTGCATCTATAGCTCTTAAGCGTGTTTTCTTTTCTTCGGATAAATTGGCTCCGTTTCTACTAAAGCTCTTGTATTTTTTATCTAAAAGTGTATTTTGTTCTACCGTAAGGTTTAAACTATCTTTTTGATCATAAACAGCTTTTACTCTTTTGAATAACGCTTCGTTTAATGTGATATCATTACCAAATTCTGAAAGTAAGGGAGAAACCTCTTGCGCTATTTTCTGAATTTCCTCGTTAGTTTCTGCGGAATTCAAGTTGAAAAATACACTTGATATTCTGTCTAATTGCTGACCAGAAAACTCTAAGGCTTCTATGGTGTTTTCAAAAGTAGGAGCATCTGTATTTTCTGTAATGGCATCAATTTCTGCTCTTGCATCTTCAATAGATTTTAAGAAAGCAGGCTTAAAGTGCTCATTTTTTATTTGTGAAAAAGGAGCAGTATCAAAAGGGGATAATAATGGATTCATATTTCAAGTTCAAGTATAAGCGTCAAATTCAAGACCGCTTAAATAAATTAAAATCAGTTTTACTCGATAATCGAGATTAAAATGCTTCGACGTTTCAGTCGAAATCTAAATAGAATTTTCAATTCAATGCTTCGCGGATTGCTCCGAGGTTGTTTACTAACTATTTACCGTTAACAGCCTTTGCGCCTTCAATTACTTTTTGCTTCAGACCTTCTTTATAAAATATAATTTTATCTAAAACGCATTTATCTGAACTGCCGATAATCTGCGCAGCTAAAATTCCTGCATTTTTAGCTCCGTTCAGCGCAACTGTTGCTACTGGTACGCCACCTGGCATTTGAAGTATAGATAAGATAGAGTCCCAGCCATCAATAGAATTACTACTTTTTACAGGAACTCCAATTACTGGTAATGGAGACATAGACGCTACCATACCTGGTAAGTGAGCAGCGCCACCGGCACCTGCTATGATTACTGCATAGCCTTTTGTGTGTGCATTTTTACTGAAATCGAATAATTTTTCTGGTGTTCTGTGGGCAGATACAATATCAACATCTACCTCTATATCAAAACCTCTTAAAATATCTATGGCTTCCTGCATTACGGGCATGTCACTTGTACTTCCCATTACTACGGCTACTTTACTCATGTTTTTTATTTTGAAATCACTTGAATTGTTGACTTTACTTTTTCGGCAATAGCTCTTGCTTTTTCCAAATTACTATTGACTATGGTTACATGTCCCATTTTTCTGAACGGTCTTGTTTGTGCTTTGCCATAAATATGAGGCGTTACTCCTTCCATCGCTAAAATTTCTGCTATATTTTTATAAACGACATCACCTGTATGGCCTTCTGCACCTACTAAATTTACCATGACACCTGCTACTTTGCTATCGGTGTTTCCTAAAGGTAAACCTAGAATACTGCGAATGTGTTGTTCAAATTGATTGGTGTAGCTGGCTTCAATACTGTAGTGCCCACTGTTATGTGGTCTTGGTGCTACTTCGTTTACCAATATTTTATCATCTTCGGTTTGGAACATTTCAACAGCCAGCAATCCTGTAAGTCCTATTTTATCTGCAACTTTTAATGCTAATGCTCTTGCCTTTTCAGCTACTTTATCATCAATACGTGCAGGGCAAATTACATATTCCACTTGGTTGGCTTCTGGATGAAATTCCATCTCTACCACTGGATATGTTTTAATTTCTCCTTCAGAATTTCTAGAGACAATTACAGCTAATTCGTTTTTAAACGGAATCATAACCTCTGTAATACATTCACCTGTAGGTAAGCCCTTTAAATCTGCTAAACTTCTAACGACTTTTACTCCTTGTCCGTCATAACCAAACTGTGCAACCTTCCAAACAAACGGAAATTGTAATCCTCCGTTTTCAATGCTATCCTCAATTTCACTTAGGTATGCAAAACGCTGAAAATCTGCAGTAGGTATTTCATTGTCAACGTAAAACAATTTCTGTTTTGCCTTATTTTGAATAATACGCAATGCGTTAGGTTGTGGGTATACTTTTACTCCTTCATCTTCTAATTTCTCTAAAGCATCAAGATTTACGTTTTCTATCTCTATGGTTAGCACATCTACGTCTTTACCAAAATTGTATACCGTATTAAAATCTAATAGACTGCCTTGTACAAATTCATTACACGACATTCTACTTGGTGCTTCAGAAGAAGCATCTAGAACTTTGGTGTAAATATCCCATTTTCGTGTTTCGTACAACATCATTTTACCTAGTTGACCACCACCTAAAATGCCTAATTTAAAATCTGAAGAAAAATAATCCATATAATTGTTGCTTTGGGCAGTTGAAAAAACGCCTTAAGTACTACAAAAATACGGTTAAATCTTAGAAACCAATTCCTTTCTAATCAAAAACACAAGGCAATACCTTATCTTTGCAAACCTTGATAATTTATGAAAATTGATACAAATTCACGACAAGTTTTTTAAACCTTATCTCAGCGAATCTGAAATTTTGCAGGCTGTAAAAACGGTTGCAGATAAAATTGCCGAAGATTATAAAGATGAGACGCCCATTTTTGTAGGCGTGTTGAATGGATCTTTTATGTTCGTTTCAGATTTAATGAAGGCCTATGAACACCCTTGCGAAGTTTCGTTTGTAAGACTTAGTTCTTACCAAGGCTTAACATCTACGGGTATTGTAGAGACATTGTTAGATGTGCCAGAAAATATTGAAGGGCGTAGTGTTATTATTTTAGAAGATATTATTGATACAGGACGTACCTTGCAGAAACTGGTGCATTTATTTTCAAAAACTAAGGTTAAAGAATTTAAAATAGCCAGTCTTTTTTATAAGCCAGATGTATATAGGGGAGAATACGCTATCGACTATTTTGGTTTGGCAATACCTGACAATTTTATTGTTGGTTATGGTCTAGATTATAAAGAACAAGGACGAAATTTAAAAGAAGTATACCAATTAAACCAGAAACATATGATTAATCTTGTACTCTTTGGTAAGCCAGGAGCCGGCAAGGGCACACAAGCACAATTTCTAAAAGAAAAATATAATTTAAAGCATATTTCTACCGGAGATGTTTTTAGATTTAATATCAAAAACGGAACGGAGTTGGGCACTTTGGCCAAGTCATATATTGATAAAGGAGAGCTAGTGCCAGATGAGGTGACAATTAAAATGTTGCAAGAAGAAGTGGAGAAGAACGCTGATGCTGACGGATTCATTTTTGACGGTTTTCCAAGAACTGCTGCACAAGCTGAAGCTCTTGATAATTTCTTAGAATCTAAAGATATGGGCATCAATGCAACCATCGCTTTAGAGGCAAATGATGAAATTTTAATTGATCGTCTTTTAGAAAGAGGTAAGGTTAGTGGTAGAACAGATGACCAAGATGTAGCTAAAATTAGAAATCGTTTTGATGAGTACAATGCAAAAACTACTCCTGTAAAAGAATTTTACGAGGCTCAAGGTAAGTTTCATAGCGTAAACGGTATTGGCTCAATAGCTGATATTACCGAACGCCTAACGAAAGTGATCGAAGGCTTAAAATAATATAGAATCTCTTTTATCAACCATAAGGTTTGATGAAGATTTTTGAACTGAAAGAATAACAATGACCGAAGGTAATTTTGTAGACTACGTAAAAGTGGGTTTGACTTCTGGTAAAGGAGGCAAGGGATCTGTGCATTTGCACCGTGAAAAATTTATTACCAAAGGTGGTCCTGATGGTGGTGATGGTGGTCGTGGCGGACATATAATTGTCCGAGGTAACGAGAACCTTTGGACCTTAATTAATTTTAAATACACAAAACATTTTAAAGCTGGGCATGGTGCACACGGTAGTAAAAGCCGTAGTACTGGTGCAGATGGTGAAGATGTGTATTTAGATGTGCCGTTGGGTACAGTTGTAAAAGATTTTGAAACCAAAGATGTCCTTTTTGAAATCACCGAACATGGCGAAGAACGCATTCTGCTTCAAGGCGGTATGGGAGGTCGTGGTAACTGGCATTTTAGAACATCTACAAACCAAACACCTAGATATGCCCAACCGGGTATGGATGGCTTAGAAGGTGAATTTTTGTTAGAACTTAAAGTTCTTGCTGATGTAGGTCTAGTAGGTTTCCCTAATGCTGGTAAGTCTACTTTATTATCTGTAATAACTTCGGCAAAACCAAAAATTGCAGATTACGAATTTACTACCCTAAAACCTAACTTAGGTATTGTAGAATATCGCGACTTTAAGAGTTTTGTAATGGCAGATATTCCTGGTATTATAGAAGGTGCTGCAGAAGGTAAAGGTTTAGGTCATTACTTTTTAAGACATATTGAACGTAATGCGAATTTATTATTCTTGATTCCTGCCGATAGCAAAGATATCAGTAAAGAATACGAGATATTGCTTGATGAGCTACGTCGTTACAATCCTGAGTTGTTAGATAAGGAACGTCTGATCTGTATTTCTAAAAGTGATATGCTAGATGAAGAATTGATGGATGAAATGAGAGAAGAGCTCAATAAAGACTTAAGCGGTACTCCGTTTATGTTTATATCATCTGTAGCGCAAATGGGTATCGTAGAATTGAAAGATAAGCTCTGGGCAATGCTTAACTCTTAATCGAATACCTTCCCAAAAACATATATTACTCTTTTATTTTCTTTAAATTTAAGAAAATGCAATATCATGAGAATCCTTTTTTTTAGTGTTGTACTACTAGTTTTAACTTCTTGCGGGTCAGCTAGGGTTAATTATGATTATGATGATCAGACTGATTTTACATCGTATGCCACCTATAACTATTTTGGTGATATGGAAACTGGTCTAAGCGAATTGGACGAGAAAAGGTTAATGGATGCTATGGATGCTACTTTAGGCGAAAAAGGATTTATGTTCGCTGAAGAACCAGATATGTTCATTAATATTAAGAGTACTGTCTTTAAAGCACAATCTGCGAACAACGTAGGTGTTGGTCTTGGTGGTGGTAATGGTGGTATTGGCGGCGGTGTTTCAATTGGTATTCCTGTTGGCGGTTCAAAAATGACCAGAGAACTACAAATAGATTTTGTTGATTCTAATAAAGATATGTTGATTTGGCAAGCCGTTAGCGAAAGTCCTTTTCGTGAAGGAGATACGCCTCAAGAAAAATCTGAGAAATTACAAGCTGTAGTCGATAAGATATTCAGCAAGTATCCACCAGAATAGTCCTATTTTACCTTAATTACATACGTAGTAATCAACTGGTCTTCGACTGAAATATGAACGTCGTACAGCCCTTTCTTTTCAAAATTTTGGACTAAGCTAATTTCACCTTCTTTCTTTATAATATTTGGATTTCCATTTTTTTGACTCCCACCTTTGTTCAGCAATAGCTGTGTATTTCCAATAAATTCTTTAGGTACTTGTAGCGTAAAGGTTACCGATGCTCCTTTTTGAATAGTATTATGCATTGCAACTGGGGCAATAGGAATTATTGGTGCTAAAAAAGCTTCTTTGTAAATGACTGGTCCCGCAATAAAAGCATCTAGATTTCCTTTTTTTATAGGTTGATTTTCTACTTTTTGTATTGGAAAATGATTTTTTGCAAATAATTCAGCATCCGCAAGAAAATATCCATCGAAATAATCTTGCTGAAAAAACGGAGTGCCGTTAACAACAATAGTTTCTCCTGCAGACCAAGTAGCATCACACAGATACCATTTTTCATTAATCTTGATTTTGTTCCAAGAATGGTTGGGTGCACTATCTTCTTCTAATAGTAGGGTAGGTGTGCGCCCGTAACCATCAATAATATCACAATTAAATCCTGCAAGAGTTGCCATTTCTTTCACTAAGTATGCATACCCAGTACAGGCAGTTTTTTGATCTTCTAACAAACTTTTAAATACTTTAGGTGTAATGCTTGTATTCCAATCTAAAAAGGCTTGCCGGTCTTTCGCAAACCTTTTTCTCTTGGTGCTTATTTTTACATAAGAAGAATAATCATTGGCTATGTTTGTGCTGACCCAAGTGTATATAGCTCTAAATTTTTCGACATCAGTTTCTAATAATGTGGTTAAATTATGAGTAAGTACGGGTAAATTTCTTAGGCTAGCATCTTTATAATAATCAGCTATGCTATCTGCTTTTTTAAAATCGATATGATTAAAATCTGAGCGTTGGGCAAAGCTCATTAATGAAAATAAGAGCGTTGTAAGGAATATAAATTTTCTCATTATTTAAAAATATCTCCAATCTTCTGAAAAATATTTCTTTTGCTAGAATAAGCGCCGCCAATTACAACCTCGCCCATTAACTCAACATCATAGGTGTCGAACGTAACATTGATATCTATATTAGCACTACCGTTTGCTGGGACTTTGTACGTTTTGGTTTCATAACCTATAAAGCTAAGTACTAGAATGTCATTTTCTACTAGCTGTTGTGGGAATTCAAATTTACCGTCAAAATCTGTCTGTGTTCCTATTGTAGTTCCTTTCAAGACCACATTTACACCAGGTAATGGTTCATTTGCTTCATCTACTATGGTACCTGTTACGGTGTGTTTTTCCTGAACAATTTCAACATATGAAATATCACCCATAATATCTGTGGAAACCACTTCAATAGGTGGTTCTATACTGGCGGTTTCTTGACCTTTAACTTCAGTAGCGCAAAGAGCCAATAAAGAAAAACTCATCATTGCTATTCCCTTGTGTAACATAGAATTATTCATAGTTTGTAGCGAGTTGGTTTCATATGTTTTTAGTTGTGAGGCTTTGAACATTCCGCAGGTTTTCTTATTTCCATGGCTTAAATAATTTATAAGCTCATTATCTGAGAAGTTGGTAAAGTCGATAACTTCTTTTTCACAGCTTTGGCAAAAACCTCCTTTTTCGGTTTTACTAAAATTACTAAATTTTTCTTTGCATGGTTCTTTTACGTCAATTGTTAATGTGCTTTTCATAATTCGGTTTTTTATTAGTACACCTCTAAAGTATAAGGAACACTGATGTTATAAAATGTAAAATGAGTGTAATGTCACTTTCAATGAGTCACCGCGATTTTAAACTTGTTTTAAGATTTTGAATTACTTTTTCTGATGTAATTAGGTAGTCTTCAAATGTTAATGTTGGTATTTGAGAGTGTAAAAAAAACGTATTGAAAGTAAAATCCTGTTATTTTTGTAACAAAACTCAAAACGTGCGTCATATAGACTGACACGTTAAAAACTAACTCACACAAAATGAAAAAGATTTATTTTCTTGCTGCCGGTTTGGTAGCCTTAGCTTCTTGTAAAGAGGAAGCGAAACCTACTGCTGAAGTAGAAACAATACCAGGTATCGTTCTATCGAACATGGATACTACTCAAAACCCTAAGTCAGATTTTTATAACTACGTAAACGGAAACTGGATGAAGTTTACCGAGATACCAGATGATAGAACTAGCTGGGGCGGTTTCAGTGTACTTCGTAAATCTACAGATGACGACGTATTAAAAATATTGGCTACTGCGAAAGAAAGTGGAAATTATGCTGCAGATACCGATCAAGCGAAAGCTTTGGCAATTTTTGATACTAAGTTAGATTCTGCTGCTAGAAACAAGGCGGGTATTACTCCGTTAGCTTCGGCATTTGAGGCAATTGCTTCGGTAAAGAATTTAAAAGATTTACAAACCGTATTGGCAACCAATGCTGCTGTATCTTCTCCGTTCTTAAATATTGGTGCAGGTGCAGATTTAAATAACAGTAGTATGAACGCTGTGTATTTAGGTGCTAACGGATTAGGATTGCCTGATCGTGATTTCTATTTAGAAGAAGATGAGAAGTCTGTTGAAATTCGTGAAGAGTACAAGAAGCACGTATCTAAAATGTTACAGAAGTTAGGTGATTCTGAAGCTGATGCAACGAAAGCTGCCGATAAAATTTTAGCTCTAGAAACGCAATTGGCAGAACCTCGTTTAAATAAAGTAGAACGTAGAGATGCTAGAAACTACAATAACCCTAGAACTATTGCTGAGGTAGATAAAATGATGTCTACTATAGACATGAAGAAACTTATTTCTGATTTAGGTATTACTAAAAAGTTCGATACACTTTTGGTTACGCAATTAAGATATACAGAAGCTTTAGACAAGTTCTTAAAAACGACGCCAATTGAAGATATTAAAACATTGGTAAGATGGGATACTTTTAATAGTGCTGCCGGTAAATTAACAACTGATATTGAAACTGCAGATTGGGAATTTTATAGCAAATACCTTAGAGGTGCAAAAGAACAACGTGCTGCAGATGAGCGTGCATTAGCAACTGTAAACGGTACTGTTGGTGAAGCTTTAGGTCAATTGTATGTTGATGCAAAGTTTCCGCCAGAAGCAAAGGCAAATGCTGAGTTGATGATTGCAAATGTAATCGAGGCTTTTAAAGAACGTATTTCTGTTTTAGATTGGATGAGCGATTCTACAAAAACAAAAGCAATTGAGAAATTAGATAAATTCACCGTGAAGATTGCTTACCCAGATAAATGGGAAGATTATTCTACTATGGAAGTTTCTGCTGATAAGTCGTATTTCGAGAATATGACCGCTGTTAATAAATGGGGAGAGTTAAAGAACTATTCAGAAATTGGAGAGCCTGTTGATAAAACAGAATGGGGAATGTCTCCACAGACTGTAAATGCATACTTCAATCCGTTGAATAACGAGATTGTTTTTCCTGCTGCTATCTTACAACCACCTTTCTATAACTATACTGCTGATGAAGCTGTAAATTATGGTGGAATAGGTGCTGTTATTGGACATGAAATTTCTCATGCTTTTGATGATAGTGGTTCTCGTTTCGATTCTGATGGAAATTTGAAGAACTGGTGGACAGATGCTGATTTAGCTGCATTTACTGAAAGAGCTGATGCTTTAGCGGTACAGTATGATAGTGTTATGGTATTGCCAGAAGTTTATGTAAACGGTAAATTCACTTTAGGTGAGAACATAGGTGATTTAGGCGGATTGCTAGGTGCTTATGACGGACTTCAAAAATACTACGCAGAAAATGGTCGTCCTGAAGATATTGATGGCTTTACTGCAGAGCAACGTTTCTTTATGTCTTGGGCTACAGTTTGGAGAACTAAGAGTAGAGATGAGGCTTTAAGAACTCAGATCAAAACTGATCCACACTCTCCAGGTATGGTTAGAGCAACGCAACCCTTATTAAACATTCAAGAATTTTACGATGCCTTTGATATTAAAGAAGGTGATGCTATGTATTTAGCTCCTGAAAAAAGAGTTAGTATTTGGTAGATTATTTTTTATTAAAAGACGAAAAGGGCGCTACATAGTAGCGCCCTTTTTTTGTGTTTTAACTCGTCTTTGCGAGGAGCTTTTCGCGACGTGGCGATTTGTTTGTTTTCAGTGGTTGTTGAGTTTTTAGTCAGCCCATAATAAGATTACTTCACTTTGTTCGTAATGACGTTAGTTTTCAACCGAAACTCTTACTCCTTCACTATGACTACTAAATTCTGGTGCATACATACTTTGTATGGTGGTAATACCATTACTGAAATCTCCAGCATTATTTACGCGTACATCATATTCAAACACATAAACCCCTTTTGGTAAATAGTCAAAGAAGAAATTGGTACTTGCATCTTTGGTGCTTTCGTAATACCCTAAGCCGTCTTGCCACTTATATCTTGAAATTACGTTTACGGGCTCAAACCCTGCTGCACGCATATCTTTCATGTGTATGAATTCCATATCACGGTCGGATCTCAGTTCAATTCTAATCTTAACCAAGTCACCTACTTTTAACGTAGTGTTGCCGGTCACTTCAGAAATTACCTCGCCAGAATCTGTATTCTTTTTCAAGAATATTTTCTTCTTTAATTTCAACGGAGTCTCGGCGCTTGTAATTTTATCTAAGTCCTCAAAATATTGCCAGTACAAAGCTCCCCAAGCAATTCCGTTGCCTTTTTTGCTAATTTGTACTTCACCCATTTTAGGTTGAATTTCAGCAGTGTTCCAAAAAGTTTTAAAGTAGCCTGTTCCTGCTTCCACTTTTACATTTTCTAATTTAGACGGGTCAATCTCTTTACCGCCAATTAAAATTTCGACTGCATCTGTAACCGATAACCATTCACTGCCTTGTAGTAATAATGCATATACTGCTTCAGTTGTTGCTTTAGTGGTACTCCATTGATTGGTCTGCTTATTTTTAAGTAACCATATTTTAAGATTATCAACCGTTTCAATATCCGCAGGGCGAATTTCAGAAAATGCTTCAATCAGTAAAGCTTGTGTTTCTATAGGTGCCTGATACCAAAACCATGAGTTGGTATTACTTTTCCAGTACATGCCCAATTCATCATTAGTAATGCTATTTTCTTCTAATGCACGTAGAATTTTAGTAGATGTTTTTGCGTCATCTATTCTATGCAATATTAAAGCAAGCATTCCCTGTGCATATAAACCTCTTTTGGTCCAATATTTCTGCGCTTGTTTTATATAATAGGAAGTTATCTCATCTACTTTCTTAGAAGTTTTAATATCCTTAAAAAAGCTGCGCATGTATAAATAATGTACCTGATTTGCACTTAAGTGATCATCGTTAATATTAGAGGTATGTTTTTTCATTTGCTCATACTCTTTAACAAACTCAGCATCTAAATATGAAATTGCGTCTTCTATCATATTAGATTGTTTGCTGTCCACAGGCGAAGTAACCAAATGATTCAAATGACCCATACCCGAAATTATATGTTGGGTAATGTATCTGTTATCGGGACCACCATTGAACCAAGACCAAGCTCCACTTGAATTCTGATTTTGAGCAAGCTTGTTTAAAGCTGATTGTTGCTCGTTCTTCATCTTGTTTAAATTGAACAATAAACCGATTCTTTTCTTTTGTTGGGTTTCAGATTGTGCATCGCGTAACCAAGGTGTTTCTTGAATTAATAAGGATTTTAATTCCTCATTCTTTTCTAGATTGCTTAGTAAGGCATCTGAATTTGCCCATTGGTTAAACACCTCACGAATTCTTGGGTTGCTATTTGCAATATGGCTAGCCAATGAATTTGCGTAATACCTTGAGAATGTCTGCTCGTTACAATCATACGGGTATTCCATTAAATACGGCAATGCCTGTACTGCGTACCAAGCTGGGTTAGATGTCATTTCTAAAGTCAGCTTATGGTGTTTCAGCGTGGTCGATGAGGTGTTGCTTAGCTTGTCTAAAGTAAACGTCTTGGTTTGGTTACTGCGAATCCACATTGGTAATGATTCAGTTACCAATGTTCTGTTTGATAATACAGGCAACATGTTTTGTTCCCCATCAGAGAAATCAGCTGCTTTTGCAATGATTTTATATTGAACCGATTGCAACCCTACCGGAATATTCAATCTCCATGATACTTGGGTATTCCCCATAGCATCAACTTCAAAAGAGTTTGTCTCTAGTGTATTAGAAGCCGCTAACAATTGTTTTGAAATATCTGCACCTATTACCGCATCTGTCAATTCTAATTTTGCCTGACCAGAGAGTAGTTTTTCTGTTAGGTTAGAAATTTTAGTACTAATTATTATCTCATCACCCTCACGTAAAAATCGTGGTGCATTTGGCGTCACCATCAATTCTTTTTGGGTCACCGTAGTTAAGTTGGTAATAGTACTTTCCAATTCTTTGGTATGTGCCAAAAGTTGCAAATTCCAACGGGTTAATGCCTCAGGTGTGGTGAAATTGAACGAAACATTTCCTTCTTTATCTGTCTGTAATGTTGGAAAGAAAAAAGCGGTTTCTTGGAGATTTTTTCGAATGCTAACTGATCCAAAATCTTGGTTCTCTTTTTCAGGTTCTGTTGTTGATTCGGTAATTTCAACACCTGCGACTCTGCCTTCTAATTTACTTTCTTTTTCAATAGTACCATAGCCAACAACGACAGTTGCATCTAATGCAGCATCGTCTTCCATCATGCTGTTTGCAATTGGTGCGGCAGATCTTTTGTACAGGGGCCTTTGTTCATAGAAGTCTCCGTATGAATGAAAATCTAACCCGAATGAATCGAAAGAATCAAATCTTAGACTTGGGTAGCTCATGTCTTCATAATTCGAAAATGTATAGAAGCTGCTGGTCGAAAAGCTGTTATGAGCGTTCGTTCTAATTCGTGAATAGTAATTTGGTCTATGAAATGGATAAAAGCTCCAAGAATGAGCTCTAAATTGATCTAAAGAGGCATCATACATACTTGCTAATAACTCAGCACTTACTTTTTCACCTTTCGGACCTTTGATCTTAAAAGACCAAGTTTCATCAACACCCGGAGCTATTTTGTCTCTAAAGGTCGTTGTCTCTATTTGTAAATCGCTAGAAGGGTAGGGAACAAGAATATTATGAGTGTTCCATTCAAAATAATTAGCAAATGCATAACTGTAAGTGATTACAAATCCGCCTAAATCATTTTCGGTAACAGGTACAGATATTGTTTTTGAATTGTTGTTCAACGTAATTAACTTTTCGTCAACTACGGTATTACTCTTTTCGACTCTTACATAAACATTCAGATCCTTAGCACTTGAAAGAAATGTTATTTGTGCTTTGTCTCCTACTTTATATTGAGCTTTATCTGTTTTTATATGAAACAATTGGTTGTCGGCTAATGTTTGCTCGTTACCAGTAAATGTAATATTAGCGATATCTTTTACGGCTTGCCCAAATTTATCTTTTGAGTTTAATTCTAACCTGTATTTGCCAGATTCCCAATTCTTGGTTTTACCGAAATTGATTTCCTTAGAATTATGAGTGTTGAAGTTAGATTGCCAAACCATTTTACCTTTTTTCCAATTGGCAGAATTGTCTTCGTCTTCAAAAGCGTCATGCGGATAAAGTTTCAAGAATTCATCTTTTGAAAAACCTTGGTAATCTGGAGCAGCCCATTGTCTGGGTCGTATTACGTTTTCAGGTGCTTGTAATTTGTATAATTTTACTTCGCCTGTTGCAGGTACAAATTCTCCGTTTAAATTTCTGCTGGTAATAGTAAAGCCTGTGTCCTTTAGGGTCTTATCAATAGATTCTGGAAGAACTAAATTCACATTTAACGCATGATAACCAACTGCAACATTCGTAACTGTGCTTCTAGTTTCTCCATTAATATCGGTTACATCTGCTGTAATTTCATAATTAAATGTTGGCAGGTTTTCTTTCTCTATACTATTATCGGGTATCGCTTTAAACTTTATTTTATAATTACCTGCTGCATCTGTAACGGTCTCGCCTTGTTCAATTTCTTGAGAAGAGCCATTAAAATGGGGTCTGAACCAATAATACCATCTGGGTAAATTCACAACTCTTTTTACGCGGTAAACTACCTTTGCATCTGAGATGGAACTACCTGCGTATGCTGTTGCTTTACCTATTACCGTTATACTATCATTGACTTTATAAGTGTCCGTAACTGGTTCGAAATTTGTTTCAAATTTAGGTCGTTTGTACTCTTCAACTGAAATACTGGTATATCCGTTCAAACGATTTTCATTTGAGGAAACGCGAATAGAAAACTGACCTGTGAGTCCGGAATTTGGTAGTATAAATTCACCCGAAATAGAACCATAGTCATTGGTGGTCAACGCGAGAGTTTCTATTTCTTGCCCGTTAACATCTGCCAATGTAACTTTAATTTTGGCGTTTTCTAAAACTTTAGAGATTCCTTTTTCTTGGCTGATGGCTATACCCTTAAAAAATAATGGCTGACCT
Organism: Maribacter aquivivus; assembly: GCF_900142175.1. Lineage (NCBI taxonomy): Bacteria > Pseudomonadati > Bacteroidota > Flavobacteriia > Flavobacteriales > Flavobacteriaceae > Maribacter > Maribacter aquivivus. The sequence goes on from NZ_FQZX01000001.1 coordinate 1,685,455, forward strand.
GGTCTGTATATACTTCTGTCCGTAAAAAGAAAGCACGAATAGTTAATTCGTTCTTCATTTTGTGCATACCCTCTGTTTACGTAGTACTCGCCAAAATATGCAGTTTCGCTGTCCTTTTTAGCGGTTATAGAAACGTCGTTCCAACTTTCTTCGTTTTTTTCGATAGTGATGTTACCATGTTTATCTGTAGTATATGTTTTACGGTTTATTGGTTCTTTATAGTTTTTTCGATACCCTAAAATAACTTCTGCACCAGCAATAGGTTTGCCATTATTGCGATCGATTACTTGGTAGAACTGATGAGTTAAGTTTTGCGTTTCTATTACTGCTAAATTGGTTACTTGAACAGTGGTGAAGCTAAATGAATTTACTTTTTCATCTCCAGATTCTGCCACTATCACATAATTTCCATTTTCTAAAGCAGGTATGGAGATTTCAGTACTATGCGTTTGATAATCGTTTTCTGTTTTTAAAGATGCCGACCAAGTTTTAGCAACAGACAGTTTTTTTATATAGTCTTGTTTCTTATTGTCTTGATATAATTCTTCAAGCTCTTTTAATTGTTTCTGGGTAATTTGGTAAGCCATTAACGACAGACGCTCCATATTTTTATAACTAACCAATAGTCTGCTTACCGTGTTGGTTGGTATGTGCTTTTCTGAAGTCAGTTGAATAGTGGTGTTTTGAATTTCAGATTTTAATACCATGCATTTTTGTGCACCTAAACTTTTAGGGAATCTTGCAATTACATCATCGCAAAGTGCAATGGCTTCTTTTAACTTCCATTGGTGTTCTTCATTCGTTTTAGGGGAATAAGTGAGTCCGGATTTTTGGTACTGAAGTGCAATTTCAAAGGTGTATAAGCTAGATAGCGGGCTGTGCTTTATGTTTTCCGCTGAATTCTGCAAAACCTCAAGAAATAGATTGTCTTTATTTTCGAAGGTGGCATTTTCATGAATAAAGCGTAATCGCTCTATATCTACCAATACCAACGGATTCATATCTGGATTGCCAAAATGGAATGATACTAGTTGTTGGTAAATTTCAAGTGCTCTAGATTGTAATGACAGGTTTTGACCATTAACAAAATTTAAAAAGCTAGCAGAGTATGCCTCGCATAAAATTGCTTCGATGTCAATTTCAAATATATCTGCAGGTTTGTTGATGCTATTTTCGCTAGTCGTGTAAAATTGTAAAGCGGTATGTGCGAGAACGTCAAATAATGTAGGTCTGTATTTTTTGCTTTCTTCATTCTTTACTAAAATCTCATTAAAATCTGAAATAGGAAGTTGCTGAGTAGTGCTAGCATTTTCTAAAGATGTAGTAAAATGATAATCTATTTCTTTAAAAATCGTATCTAAATCCCAGGTTCTAAAATCTACCGAATCAATCTTAACAGCTGTCTTGGTTCTATTATTAAATTTATATCTGTTTTGTTTGTAGTATTGCCAGTATAATTTTGCTAAATGATTATGTAGTATTTGTTTAGTAGGTTCGGCAGCAATTGCTATTTCTGATTTGAAATCATTAACGATAGTTAATTTAGCATCTTCTTCGAGTATGTTAATTAAGCCAGATTTATAAATAAGTGCCTTTATAGTCTGTACCTCATTCTTCTCGTTTTTCGCTTTTTTAAAGATAGCTTCAGTTTGTTTTAATGCCGATTTATTCAAGTTTTCCATCTTTAAATCAAGAACCTTATCCCATAGTGAATCATAAGAATTGTGCTCTTGTGCATTACCAAATTGTGTGGACATAAATACGATTAGAATTAAATATAGCTTTTTCATCATAGTAAAATTACAATACAAAACTGTGCCAAGGTAATTTTATATGCAATGAAAAATGAGTGAAACGTACTTTTCGTTTAGGTAGGTAAGCTTGCTAGAAGTTTTGGTGGTGATTGCAAAAGAATGATGCACTGTAATTTACCAAAATAGTAATTGATAGTTTATCAATTCTAATAATTACATATCCATTGACCTGTAGATGCTCTAAATTATTTATTACTACTATACTTAGTGTTAAAGAATTAATTGGCAGATTGATGCACTTGAAAACCATCAAAATAATTACCAGCTTGTAGCGATACCGTTAAGGTTCTTTCTGAACCTGTATTATTTTGCGTCATAGAGACATGTATCTCTTTCGTATTTTTTCTTTCAATGCTAAAGTCTTCCGTTTCAATTAAAAAATCTTCTTGTGTAGTATCAGTATCAGAAATATCATAATCTGAATCATCATAAAGTAGTATTCCGGCAATCCACCAAGAAGTACCTTTTGTAGTAATGAGAACTTTATTTGCTTCGGCAGAAATAGTTATGTTTTTTTCAGAAAGATGTATGTTATCATCCCATTCACCATCAATGGCGGATTTATCGCATGAAATAGCACTTAAAATTATAAAAAGTAAAAAGGCAACATGTGTAAAACGTTTCATTATAACATCGTTTCTATATCATTATCAAGGCAGATCTATAAAATACTTTTCAGTCAACGGTTCGTCTTGCCAAAAGGCAAGGTCAAAAGTCCAGTAGGGTTTGTCTTCATATAACAGATGGTAATTACCCCAAGTATATTGAAAAGCATAGGTTTCTTGTTTTTCTTTACTATACACTGTGCCAAAAAGATAAGCGCTAGATGTGCCGCTAACACTATTGGTATGTATTTCTATTTTATCTATTTGTACCGCTGTGCCAATTGGTATTTCGGCAAGTGTCTCTAGATTAGAGTTCATACCAAAGCCATTACCATCTTCTAAGTGATAGCTGTAGTCTTCATATCTAGGTAAGTCATAATTTAAAATTAGGGTAGGTCTTTTTGTAGTTAATTGCTGGCTTAAGATTTCTGAAAATGGTTTCTCAGTAGCTACATCTCTGTATTTAGGTCTAGTAAGTATATAGAATAGTAAGGTAACCGAGCCAATGACCAGGACTAAAAATATTCCGCAACCCATTGCTATTTTTTTCATATGATATTTAAATATTCAACAGCTGTTTTTTGGCTGGTTTTAATTTAAGGGGTTATATCTGATTTTATAGTATTCAATTATAAGTACTTATTTCCACTTTTATATTAATGCTAGCCCTTCTTTTTTAATCCCATTAAAGTATTCTCGATTTTTAAATTCTATGTTCCGAGAATTCGTTCTTGTTATGTTCGTTAAGAGACATAGTTTATTAAAATCGTGCGAGAAGTCCGCTTTCGTGTGCCGCTTCAACTTCTTCTGGCGTAGCTTTGTTATCTCCGTTAGTATCAACTAAGTCGAAGAATTTATCCAATCCAATTTTACGATAACTTCGTCCTTCTTCATTCGCATAAGCAACAACCTCTTCTCTAGTAACCACACAGTCTCCATTGGCATCAGTACCATTAAAACTATGATTGGGTTTAACTTTAGCGAACTCTGTATCACTCAGTTTTCCATCTTTATCCGTATCAAATAGGTTAAAGAAGTTGAGTATAGTTACTCTTCTATATTCTCCCTCCTCCATGAAAGCCTCTAGCTCTTCTCGCAAAACTGTTCCATCTCTATTTAGGTCAGCATTGTCCATTGGTCCATGCTCACTACTACCCGAAGGGCCTTCTTTTAAAGCTTCGCATGGAGTACGTTTGTCTTCACGTCTAGGAGGTCTTGGTGGTCTATTCTCACTGTCTGACATAGTTTCTTGTTCGGTAGCTTTGCTTTCAGCTTTCTTGTTGTTTTCACCACAACTCATGAACAAAGTAATACTTAAAGCGATTAAAATCTTCTTTACTATTTTCATATTTTATTTTTTATACTTCTAGTCAGGTTATATAAATTTTGTGAACTTGCTCTAGTATTAAAGCTAATGTCACGGCTATGGCAAGTAGGGCAGGCAAGGAAACTTTTTGTTTTATTTTTTCTTTTTTTGTCCCAAAGCGAAATCCTAAAGATTTCGGGACCTCATAAATATACTCAAACCTTTCGTTTAAGCCTGAAGACCGTATTGTTTATAGGTTGTGTTGTACGCAGGCTTTTTAGTCTGCTGAGTACCATTCTTTTTCCACCTTGTTATAATGATAGTCATAGCCATAATAAGATTTAAACCCTATAGAATAATTTTCATTTTCATAGAGTTCATAAATGTACTTTGTCCCAATACTTGTTCTTTCTGGCAAATCAACATTTGCTTCATTTTTAAGCTCAGTTAATGATTTAGGATAAGAACCATTTATCTCTCTATAAGCCTCAACTATTTCAACTATAGCAACTCCATTATGTTTTGAATTCTCACTTTGCCATTCTCTAATTGGATTTGAAACCAACCAAATAAAAAGTAACTGAATAAGCGATATAATAAAATAGTATTTAAATTTTGTTGATTGCTTTATGTCAATGAGAATTGATATTACAAGACCTATTAATAATACAATCAATAAAAAGATTAAATAAAAAAACAGTCCAAATCCAAATTCCCAAACAAAGGAAAAATTCCAGACATATAACACTAAAAACAGAAAGGATAAAATGCCAAAAAGTACTAGAGTAAACTTTTTTGGGTCTGAAATATTTTTCAATTGGTTTTATTTTTCAGCTTGGGTACAACGTTAAATGTAAACGTCCGTGCGTGGAAAAAGTCAGCGACTTTCGGTATAGCACAAGGCGTTACACTTTTAATATTTTTAAATTATCAGTTAAAATAATAAAATTTGTGACGCCGACTTTGCAAATACAAAACTTCCTTAGCCCAAAGCACTAAGAAGCATTGCGTTTACATAGTGTTGTAAGTAGTTTTATATTAACTTTTGATATTCTTTAATTTCATTAATCACTTCTTCAATTGATTTTCCAAATTCCGCTTCAGGAATTACGATTGGACTTCCAAATTTTTTAGTATTTGTATTCATAAGGTTTCGTATGGGATAACTCTTTGTGTTGAGAAATAAATCAATATTATTTAACTCTACAATTAAACAATTTCCTCTTGATAATTTTCCTTTAGAGAAGTCATCAATAAACTTCCATTCAACTATTCCCATTCCATTAGTTCTTATATTAATTCCACTTCTATTTATAATGATAGAATTAGAACGAAATATAGAATCATACAATCCCCATATAGAAATTATTAAAAAGAAAGCAGGAAATAAAGAATATAAAGTGTGCTTTTCAGCATTTAGGAGAATATATAACGAAATAACACCAAAAACAGAAGATAGAACAATAGACTTTATCCTTGTATTAGCATCTTTTTTATATTTAATAGAATCTTTTTTCATTATTTTGAATCAACGCTAGAATTTTGGCAATTACTTACACCTTGTTGTGCGTTCGTTTTTTTATTCGGTTAACAATTTCAAATCCCAAATATTCTTTCAGTTTTGGAAATTTGTATCTGTAATATTCATTCCAATAACTTATCATTCTACTTTATGTCTGTTGCCAATACATAGGGTTTTCATCTCTAAATTCAGCGCAAAAGTCCAGAGTGTTTTCATTTACTTTTTGTCAATAATCGGAAGTAGTTCATAGATGTATTCTCCAATTAATTGAATTAGAAAAGGAACTGTCCATTTTTCTAAATTATCCGATAATAAATTCAGCCTTTCTTCTCTTATATGTCCATTATGATGTCTCAAATAAATACAATTTAAGATGTCTTTTTGTTTGTCCGTCAGAGTCTTTTCTAATTCTGGATTTGGCTCGTCAAAGTAAAGTCTGTATGGAATTGTCAAAGTTTCATTGTCAAGTACTACATCCAACTCATTTTCGTGAATCAGATTGTCAACCTGGTGAATTGTTCCGTCAAAGGGTTTTACTTTATTATTGTCAAATGGAATGATTTTTAAAACTGCATTTAAATCCGAATACAGTTTTTTCGGGAAAGATTTGGTAAGTCTTTCCTTATATTCAGATTTTATATTTCGCTTAAATATCTTTAGCATTTCGGTTTTCTCAAATGACGCACAACACAGTACCTAAGCGTAGTGCGGTAGTAAGGAAACTTTTCGTTTCCGTCCGCGCACGAAGCTAAAGCTTATTGTTTAGTTTTATTTTTTCTTGTCTAAAGCTAAATCCTTAAGATTTAGCGACTTTATAAATATACACAGACCTTTCGGTTTTGCCCTAAAGTCCGCATTACGTTTAGGCTGTGTTAGCCATAGTTTTTATTTCCGGAATATTACTTTGTGAATCCTTAACTCAATTTTTGTCCCACCGATTCCAGTCTTTTCCATAAAGTGCATTCCCATCGGTTTTCCAATATCCACTTTCTCTATTCTCGATAAGTAATAATCTGCGTCTCTTTCAGAAAATTTTGCTAGTGATTTTAATTTTAAATCTCGAACCATTTTGGCAAAATCCCTTCCATTAATTGGCTCGATTTCTTTAACGACTCCAATTTCAGTTGGCAATTCCGTTTCTGTTCCATTAAAGAAATGCATACTTTTTCTAACTCGTTTTTTTGGTTTAAAACCATAAGGAGCAGGAATTAACAATTCTCTATCTTTTGTGTAATTGTTATGTGAATATTCAGAATCGGAGAAAAGTGCTTTAGTGTAAATTTTATTCTCAGATTGCTTATAAAGTAATGAGGTTTTAAATGGATTTTTTGAATCTAATTCTTTGTTTTCAGGTTCAATTTCTAAATCGCAATCTTCAGGTAAATTGTATGTTACTTCGCAATCACAAAATCCACCGTTCGATTCCAGAATATCAATCAAGTCATCTTTGTCAATTCCATTGTTTTCAGCCCATTCAAATGTATTTCTCAATGAGTGGTCGCATCCATTCTTTTCAATCCGTTTCTCAATGAAAACGCACAATTCTGTCACTTGTTTTTCGGTAAGAATGGTCATTTATTAAATTATGGCTAACGGTTGAGCTATGAACAGTACGGGAGCAAACTGGCGTTTGCTTTCCGCCACGCACATAGCGAAATCTTTTTGTTTTGATTATTTTTTCCTGTCCAAAGCAAAATCCCAAAGATTTTGCGGACTTTATAAAAATACACAAACCCTGCGACTAAGCCCGAAGCCCGTATTGTTTATAGGTTGTGTAGCCAGTTTTATTTATTTTTCAATAATTCAGTTTCCAAATTGTCTTTTGCTTCGGAATAACCCATTCCTTTCGTTATTGGATTTCCGTCAGAATCCAAAATCACAAAATATGGCTGAACATTGGATTTAAAATTCTCCTTTTGATAATCAGACCATTTTTTTCCAACTTTTTTATCGTCAACATATAACCAAACATTGATATAGTCATTTTGCATTGTTTGGAATAGGGTCTCATTTTTCATTATCAAGTCCGATTCTATTTTCCGTCCGTTAATTACTGCGTAACCAGTAAAATATAAGAGTATAGGCTTTTTTTCAGTTTGTGCTTTTTCAATTCCATAATCCAAGTCCTTTAAAATTCGTAGCTCAGAATTCAGATGTTCTTCTTGTTTTTTTCCTTTTTCTATTGCGTTTTGAATATCAGATTCAGTTGGGAATTCAATTTTATGATTCGGATTTTTACAGTTTAAAAAAGTAAAAATTATTAAATTAAGTAAGAATAGTTTTTTCATTTGAACAATGTATCTCAAATTGGCTACAACGGTCAGGCTATGCGCAGTGTGGGTTTTGATTTACAATTCCCAATGCGCCACTACTCGTAGCCAAATCTTTTTGTTTTGATTTATTTTTTCTGTCCAAAGCAAAATCCCAAAGATTTTGCGACCTCATAAAAATACGCAAACCCAGCGAATAATCACCTTAGCCCACATTACGTATAGGCATTGTTACCCAACGTTTTTTCCGCCCGAGTTAGCTTTTTATTAGAATGGCAAGTCCATTAACACAACAGTTGCGTTTGAGTAAGGTCCATCTGCGCAAACTTGCTTAGAAGGCTTTTTTTGGTTTATAGTTGGTAGCTAATTACACCGAGAATGATTAGAATAAAGTCTATCAAAACAGCTTTTTTTAAGTTCAGCTTAGAGGTTATGATTTTATACCCAATGATAATTCCGACAAGTGCTAAAACATTATGAAGAATCAATATCCAATCGGCTATGCGAAAAGTCGGGTAATAATCGGTAATATGATAACGATATAATAAATAAATACTAAGCCAGAACCAAAAGAGATTAATAAGAATAATGAATAGACCGATTATTTTATGCTTCTTTAAGAAGACTAGGCATGAAACGGAGGTTAAAATCAGAATCAGAATTGTACCGTAAATAACTAAGTCCATCCACAATCTAACATTCTCTATTTCTGGGACAGTTTTATTTAATATTGACCCTGCAGAGAAAAAAAGTATTAGCGACAACACAAGAAAAATAATTGAATGATTTATAATAATTTTTCTTTTGGTCATTTGTTCAAAATGTTGGGTAAATAAGAAATAAACGTACCTAGGTACGTTTATTTCTTATTTACCCGTAATTTAATCAAATCTTCTAAAGTATCAATGAATACGGTTGCTTAGTGGTGTTTGCCCGTATAATATGTGTATAATATATGTTTGTAAACGACTAAATTTTATTATTACTTGGTCATCTAAAGAGATTTTAGAAGTCCGCCATCAATAGGAATATTTGTTCCAGTTATATAAGCTGCATTATCAGATGCCAAGAAGGCTGCTAAAAAACCATATTCTTCTGGGTTACCTATACGTTTCAATGCCACTCTAGATTCCATATCTTTTCGTACTTGGCTTTGTTCTACACCTAATTGCTCTGCTTTTTTTGCATTAAGTTGCGTAATACGGTCCGTATCAAAATAACCGGTGAGTATGCTATTTACTGTAATGTTGTGTTTGCCAACATCTGTAGCCAAAGTTTTTGCCCACGTTACTACGGCAGCCCTAATAGAATTTGAGAGCGCTAAGTACGATAGTGGTTCTTTCACTGAAACTGAGGCAACATTTATAACTCTACCCCAATTCTTTTGCATCATAGACTGTAGTGCCAATTCTGTTGTATAGACCACGGTTTTAAACAAGAGATCAAAAGCTTCTTGGTAATCATCTACTTTTTTTTCCAATGCACTACCAGCAGATGGCCCTTGTGTATTATTTATCAAAATGTCTACTGTATTTTTTTCGAAAAAATTGCTAATTACGCTTTTGTAATCCTTAAAATTATTGAAATCTACTGCAAGATATTGGTGCTGCTGTCCTTGGTTTGTAGGCAATTCATTTACTATGTTATGTAACTTCTCTTCACTGTGCGACATTAGGGTTACACTAGCGCCACTTGCCGCTAATTGTTGTGCTATGGCTTTACCAATACCACCACTACTACCACCAACTAATGCTTTTTTATTTTTTAACGATATGTTCATTTCTTATTTTTTAGATTGGGTAACTGAGCGTAGTCAAAGTAAACAACCAATAACTAACGATACTCTTCTCGTGTAGGACTAAATACATCTAACAATTTACAAGCGGTCAAGGCAATACCACTATGTTTTAGATGCGGTGCAATTATTACAATATCACCTGGTCCGTACACTTTTGTGGTTCCATCTAAAGTGAATTCAAAATCACCTTCCATAACATGCATAATCTGCTCGTTCATGTGAGAATGTTCAGGTACTGTGGCACCTTTTTCTACATCCCAAAATGCCATACTCATGTTTTCAGAATGTACCAATTTGCCATGTAAACCGGGCATAATTTCTTTTGAGGGTATGGTAGATAGATTCAAGTTCATTGATTGTTTATTTTTAAACTAAAGATACTCGAATCTATCGCAATTGTAAAGTAGTTGTGCTCAAAGTGCACTTTTAAATTTAGTTTTTGGTAGGTGAATTGTCAATATAATCCCACCCAATAACTACAAATTCGCAACGTCGGTTCCACTCATGGTCTTCTTCTGAACAGGCTTCTTCTGTTGCACAAACTACAATTGGTTTTGACTCTCCGTATCCTTTTGAAACCACTCTGCCAGATTCAATTCCGTTTTTAATTAAGAAGTCTTTGGCAGAATCTGCACGTTTTTGAGATAGGTCTTTGTTATACCCTTTATTACCGCGAATATCTGTATGTGTGCCAATTTCTATAATCATACCTGGGTTCTTTTTCATGATATCGATTACGGTCTGCAATCGTTCGCGCGACTCTCTTCTTAGGTACCAAAGGCTATAGTCGAAATGTATTTCTTCGGTCTGTATAACGGTGCGATCTGCATCTTTTACAAGTGCATTTTCTGTCTGTATGGCATCTTCTATTTTCTTTGCCAATGCTTTTTCTGCCTTTGCTTTTTCAGCTATGCGCTGTTGAGTTAAACGTGCTGCTTCTTCAATACCTTGTTTTTCTGCTAACAGTGCCGCTTTTTTAGCTGCCTCTAACTTTTTAGCAGCTATCTGTTCTGTACGTAGCTTTTCGGCTTTTTGCTTTTCTTGTAATGCAAGTGCTGCTGTTTTTTGTTTTTCTAGGATGGAATATAGGTCCATAGAAGCATCATGTTCGGTATTTCTTTCTTTTGTACTGCGGATGTTCTTGGCATTACCTTCATAACCGTCTTTTTCTGCTTTTACTTCGTAGGATGCTTCACAGACAATGTCAAAATCAAACGCGCCATTTTCTTTGGTAATGCATGTTGATATTACCTCGTTTTCTGCATTTAGTAATGTCACTTTTGCAAAGGCTAATGGTAGGGTAGTGGTACGATCTGTTATAATACCGGTAATAAATTGTTCACAATCTTCAATTGATAACTCTTTGGTTACGCTAAAACTATAGATATCATCACTTCCCTTGCCAGATGGTCTGTTACTTGCAAAATAACCCGATGCATTATCAGTATTTAATACATACGAGAAATCATCATAACCACTGTTTACAGGTAACCCTAAATTATCTGGATGCTGAAAAGTGCCATTCTTATTTTTAGAAACAAAGACATCTAAAAGTCCGAAGCCTGGGTGTCCGTTCGATGAAAAATAAAGAGAATTATCCGAAGATATAAAAGGGAATTGCTCCTTCTTGTCTGTATTAATTACACTACCTAAATTAACAGGAGTGCTAAACGTATTATCAGTTTGTAAGCTTGTTTCATAAATGTCAAAAGAACCGAATCCGCCAGGTCTATCCGAAGAAAAATATAATTTTGTACCATCGGCATTTAAAGCGGGGTGCTCATTAGAATACTCATCGCTATTGAATGAGAGCTCGGTAATATTCTTCCATTCGCCATCAACTAAACTAGCGCTGTAAATTTTTAAATTAGATACCTTTTGATCATCGGTTTTACGCTTACCATGGTTATAGTTGTTACGGGTAAAGTACATGTTGTTTCCGTTGGGTGAAACCGTAAAAGAGCCTTCGTGCAGTTTTGTATTAATAGTATTCGATAAGCTAACGCTAATACTATCGCCCAGTTGTTCTTGATCTATTGGGTGTGTGTAAATATCTAGATACTGCTGATTGTTCCACCGGTATGTTTTCGAAGCTGATTTTTTATGTGCTGCAGTGTACCAAATGGCATCACCAACGTGCATTGCCCCAAATTCTGATGTAGTCGTGTTCAGGTTACTGTTAACAATTGCGAAACGATCACCAATTGCTTTTACATTTTCTAGGTATATACTTTCTTCTTTCAATTGTTGCAATAGCGCCGTATTACCTTCTTTGGTGTAATAATCAAAAAATACCTGTGCGGCTTCATCATATTCACCAATGGCTTTTAAAGACTGGTTTAGCTTAAAATAATATTGCTCATCTACCGTATCGCCATAATTAGAAATAAGGTAGCGATACCAACGTGCCGAAGCATTTAGATCAAAAGTATGGTAATAGCTATCTGCCAAGTTTTTTACGACCAGACTGCTTTTGTTGCTAGGTAATGCCGCTTCATACAAAGCAATGGCATCTGCATAATATTTCTTTTCAAATAGGTCGTTGGCACGTATTAAGTCTTGTGACCAGACAGATTGAAAAATTCCTAAAAATAGGATGATATAAATATGTAAGTTTTTCATTTTAGTAGAATCTAGGAGATTTATCATAGCCTTTTTTGAGTCCCCAAAGGTCTAGGTTGAACAGCACGAAAATTTCATGTGATCCATTATTGAATGCGCCTAAATTAGACAAGGTGTAATCATAAGCATAGCCTATTCGTACAGAAGGTATAACCGCAATATTGAACATGGCATTTACAGAATCATCTAACCTATACGATATACCACCTTCAAAACGATTATTGAATAAGGCGTTGAAAGATACATCTGCAGTAATCGGTGCACCCGATACCATTTTGGTTAATACAGATGGCTTTAGTTTCAGATTCGGATTAATGTCAAATACGTAACCTGCCATACCAAAAAGGTGAATAGCTTCTGAGCCAATACGGTTTAGACCATCTCTATTTTCTAAATGTTTAGAGGTCAATAAATTTGGAATGGACAAACCTGCGTAAAATTTATCGCGATTATAAAATGCACCAATACCCACATTTGGGAAGGTGTTATTCATATTCTCATTAAAAGCAGGGTCATCTTGAACCTCTGGTAGTCTGAATCCGTTAAAATTGGTCTCGAACGTGGTGATACCTCCTTTTAGACCTAAACTCAAATTACTTTGTTCATCTAGCTTAAGTATATAGGCGAAATCGACATAAATGTTGTTTTCTTTCAAAGAACCATCACCAATATCATCTGATATAATAGATGCCCCCATTTCAATTTTTTCTGATAATGGAGTATGGGCAAAAAAGGTCAGCGTTTTTGGTGCACCCACGGCATTTTCCCATTGGGTTCTGTATAGCGTACCAAAATTAAGCATGCCAGGTTCATTGGTCGTGTAAGCAGGGTTGACCACATTCATGTTATACATATACTGTGTATACTGCGGGTCTTGCTGTGCCTGTGTTTTTAAAAAGAACAAAAGCATAACTATGCAGATGCCCCAAGTGGTGTTTGTTATTTTCTTGTGCATGGGTTATCTGTTTAAGTATAAACGACCTTGAATAGGTTCTGAATTGCCTTTATTATAATTGATGATGTAGAAATAGACTCCGTTTGGCGCCGTAGATGATCCATTTCGACCATCCCAAGCGGGATTAGTTTTGTCACCTTTAAATAACGTTGTGCCGTATCGGTTCAAAATCTCTAAAGTGAAATTTGGGAATATGGTTTCTATATTAGGAATGAAAAATGTATCGTTTCTACCATCTGCATTTGGTGAAAATCCGTCGGGTATGAAAAAGTCATAATTTTTAGGATCACAGTTGCTGAAATCTACAGTTACAGGAACACGCGTTGCAGAAGAACATCCGGTAACGGAATTATAATTTTCAGCATAGTACGTAGTATCTGTTACTAAAGGGATATCGTCTGTAAGTGCCGTACCGCCAGTTTCTGTTATAAACCAGAATACTTCATTTTCTGTTTCGTTTTCTAAAGTCCGTAATGCTACAACCGTAGGATCATCTAAACCACAAACAGATAATACATCTGAAGAAATGGCTGTTGGTGCTACGGTTATTACGGTCGGCGTAATTTCTAATCGTTCAGTGCTTGTACAACCTCCATTGTTGGTAGCGGCAAAATAAGTTTGACCATCTACTAGAATTGTAGCATTGTCTAAAGCAGTACCGCCAGAGAGCGCACTAAACCATGAAACCGAACTGCCTGCACTTACATTTACATTAATATTCGACAACGTCGGATTCGTTTCTGCACAGAATAACGGAGTACTATTATCACTCGTAGGCGCATCAGGGTTACTAAAATTGACCGTTATTTGAACACGTGTGGTTCCCTCACAATTAGTAAGTGGGTCGCTATTGGTTACAAAATACTCTTCACCGTCTATCAGAACAGTAGAAATCGGTAGAATATTAGTGTCTGTATCAGTATCGTAAAATAAGATATCGCCTTCTGCGGTAACATTAATATCCATCAATGTTGGTGCTTCACTAAAATCACTCAAACAAAAAGTTTGGTTGGCATTGGCTACGGGAGCTTCTGGCACTCCGCCTCTTGAGAAATTTTCGCTCTCTTCAAACTCAAAATCTAATCGGCAGGGTGTAGTATCATTTTGAATGCTTCGTACACTAGCGGTATAATTACCAATAGGTAAAGCATCTACATCTATTTGATATGCAGCAGTACCACCTGTGAAATTTATAGTATTGGTAGTTAGCACGGTATTTGAACCTAATTCTGTAACATCATAAGTAATAATATAGGTGCCATCTGGCAGTATAGGTGCATCAACAAGCACATCTATCTGTGTAGCATCGCAATTGTTGTCTATAATCAAATCTAGCTGAATAGCATCTGGTAACGGGGTTACGATAAAAATATCTGCTAGAGGACAATTGGTTGGAAATGTATTTAAGATGGCAGGTCTAATTTCATATTCTCCACCTACTAAAAAATTGCTTCCGGGTACAGTAAGCGTAGCATTACCACTAATAAATTCTAGATCAAATGAATCAGATGTTTCTGTACTGCTATCTGGTCTTGTTAATACATATTGGGTAGTAAAAGTACCGTTGGCAAAATTACCGCTGGTGTCAAGTATTTCTGTTATTTGTACGGTGGCATCGTTCTGCACACAAATATCTTCAATATCTGCCTGTGAACTGGCTACCAAAAAGGTGGTTGGTGGTACAATAACTGTTGGGCAAACATCTCTTATAGGGCTAACGCTAGTAATACCCACTACTTCAAGAGTAACCGTTTCATTTAGTGGTACTAATGTTGGGTCTACAATAAAATGACCGTCTCCGTCTATTAGAGATGTACTTGCCACGCCAGAAGATCCGTTAATTGTGTATGAAATTAAAAATGCGCCATTGTGCAATAGCGTATCATCATATTCTAGTTCAACCACATAATCTTCTTCAATACAAATATCTTCAGCAGTAATGTCTCCATCTAAAACAGGTAAAATATCGATGTTGACCGTAACCTCTCTTTTTTCGCAAACAGGGTGGGTAGGGAAAACAGTATATACAAATGAAAAGGTACCGTAACCGAAAGTGTCGTACAATTCTTGAATATTAATGATCGAATCATTTAAATCACTCAACTGACCGGTAGCATCTTCTGACCATGTTCCGTTTGGATCTTCACCTAATAGTTGGTCGTTTAGGTCAAAATTAGTGTACGCTGAAAAATCATCGTTGGCACAAAACGTGACACTTGTGGGTCTACCAGGGTTTGGTGGTGGATGTACTTCTAGAACTACGGTAGCTGTTCTACCTGCACAAGTGTTTACATCAGGTACGGTATAAGTGAAAATGTATATACCTGTACCTGCAGCTTGGGCATTAAAAATATTCTCTTCTAAGAAACCGGTAATAGTACTTGGGTCTTCTTCCCAGAGACCATTGAAATCTTGAACTTTACCATCTACATTACTGCCTAGAAAGCCATGTAGATTTACACTATTGTCATCTCCACAGGCATTTGCACTACCATCTATATTATCTTCACCTGGGTAACCACCCAAGTTAATATTTACAGTCGCAGTTTCATTACAATCAGTATTGGTGTATACAAATGAATGTGTACCGTAGTTATTAATACGCCAAAGATCTACAATTCCAGTGCTTTGGTTTAATGCGTAAAAATTTTCTGGGTTTGTGGTAGACCAGGTGCCGCCTGCAGTAGGGGAGCCACCTAATCTTGGAAATAGGGCAAAATTGCGATTTGCAACATCTGAGTCTTTTTCGCAAATCTCAATACTTGCATCATTACCTGCACATTGTGCTTCGGCTAAGTTTGATAAACCGAGAAAAAAAAGCACCAAGGCAAAGAACCTAAAGTTTAATTTATTCATTAATAGGGGATTGGTTGTTGAATATATGAATATGGTTTAAAGGTATTTACGTCAACATTTGTAGGAAATTATATGTTGTGAAAACATCAATATGTAGGGTGAATACTACCAAACGTGATAAAAAGTGTTAAAAATTAACGTATTTCATCGATGAGATTGTCTCTTTTAGAAGGATTTTCTAGGCTCTAGTTTTGTGTGGATTCCATAATAATACATGCACAATACGTATCTTTGCCACCTAAAATTTAGGAATGCGAATACATTTTATTGCAATAGGAGGAAGTGCCATGCACAATTTAGCGTTGGCTCTAGAACACAAAGGATATGTTATTACAGGTAGTGACGATGTCATTTTTGAACCTTCTAAATCTAGATTAGCAGCAAAAGGATTACTACCCGAAGAGTTTGGTTGGTTTTCTGATAAAATTACTAGTGATCTAGATGCTATTGTATTAGGTATGCATGCCAAAGCTGATAATCCAGAATTGCTGAAGGCTCAAGAACTAGGGATTACAATTTATTCTTATCCTGAGTTTTTATATGAGCAATCTAAAAATAAAACCCGAGTAGTTATTGGTGGTAGCCATGGTAAAACAACCATTACTTCAATGATACTTCATGTGCTTAACTTTCATGATATAGAGGTAGATTACATGGTAGGTGCACAGTTAGATGGTTTTGATAGAATGGTGCATTTGACAGAAGATAATGATTTTATCGTGCTAGAAGGCGATGAGTATTTGTCTTCACCAATAGATCGCAGACCTAAATTTCATTTATACCAACCTAATATTGCTTTGTTAAGTGGTATAGCTTGGGATCACATCAACGTATTCCCCACTTTTGAGAATTACGTAGAGCAGTTTAAAATTTTCGTTGATAGTATTGTAAACGGTGGTTCTATAACATATAATATAGAAGACGAAACAGTAAAGGAGATTGTTGAGGCCTCAGAAAATGCCATTAGAAAATTACCGTATACAACACCTGAATATAGTGTTGAAGACGGAGAAACGCTGTTGGAAACGAATGAAGGACCAATGCCTATTGAAGTTTTTGGGAAGCATAATCTAAGCAATTTGGCAGGTGCAAAGTGGATTTGCCAAAATATGGGTGTTGATGAAGATGATTTCTATGAAGCTATTGCTACATTTAAAGGAGCGTCTAAACGATTAGAAAAAATAGCTGAAGGTAATTCAAGTATTGCGTATAAAGATTTTGCACACTCCCCTAGTAAAGTTGCTGCTACTACAAAAGCGGTGAAAGAGCAATACCCAAATAGAAAACTGATCGCTTGCTTAGAGTTACACACGTACAGTAGTTTTAATCCTGAATTTTTAAAGGAATACAAAGGAGCTTTAGATGCTGCCGACGAGGCGGTTATTTTCTTCTTGCCAGAATCTGTAGCCATTAAGAAGTTAGAAGCGGTAACCCCCGAACAAATTTCAGAAGCCTTTCAAAGAAAAGACTTAAAGATTTTTACCGATGCAAAATCTTTTCATGAGTTTATAGAAAATAAAGAGTATAAAAATGCTACATTATTATTAATGAGCTCTGGTAATTATGGAGGGCTAAATTTGGAAAAATTGAAAAACTCAATTGTAAATAATTAAAAATCAAGCAATTTAATAATCTAGTTTTCGTTTGGTCTACACTAACCAATAGTTTTAAATTGTGAAAAAATTAAACATTTTAGTATTATCCTTCATTTTTTTAGGTGCTGTTTCGTGTAGAGATACCGAAAAAGAGCAAGAACAATTAGACGCAACCCTTAATAAAATTGAGGCTGTTGAACAAGATTTAGAGAAAACTTCTGAAGAAGTAGAAAGTAAAGTAAAAGAAGTTGAATCTGCTCTAACGGAATTAGATAGCATTTAAAAAAAAGATATGAAAGTTATTATAAAAAATATAGGGTTGGTGTTATTCTTTTTTACACTAACAACTGCTGCAGGTTATTCTCAGGGAAATTCTGAAGGAAAAGCCAAGGGTAAGGAAAAAAAGGAAAAAATTCAAAAGTCTGTTGAAGATGAAGCGGAGTCCCAAAAAGGCAAAGCCAAGGAAATGAAGCAGAAGGGGCAAGATAAAATAAAGGATAAGGCCAAAGGCAAAAAGGAAGATATTAAGGAGTCTGTTGAAAATGAAGTGGAACGCCAAAAGGGCAAAGCTGAGGAAATGAAACAGAAAGGTCAGGACAAGGTCAAAAAGGCTAAAAAAGAAAAAGGTCTTGAAGATGATGATGACTACATGAAAAATGATGATGATTTTGATGTAGAAGATGAAGCAGAAAAGAAAGAAAAAAAGGTTAAAAAAGAGAAATCTAATAACGGCAAAGCTTACGGTAGAGATAAAGGCGATATGAGTGGTGAAGAGTTTGGTAAATATCGAGCTTCAATAGCCCAAGAGCAGGTAGAGGAAACCGAAAAGGAACTTACTGAGAAAGAAGAAGTTCTTAAAAAAGGTAGAGAAAAGGTGAAAAATGCTAAAGAAAAAGTAGCGAAGGAAAGAGAAGTTAAAGGTGCTGACGAGGAAGTTATTAAGCAAAAGGAAGAAAAGATTTCTAATGCAGAGAAAAAGCTAGACGAGTTAGAAGAGGTAATTAAACGCAACAAAGAAAAAGTAAAACAAAAAGCAGAAGAAATTAAAAAAATTTCTGAACCTATTCAATAACTTTTTCTGAAGAATATTAAAATAAAAGCCCCTGCATCTTTTGCAGGGGCTTTTTCTTTTGCTTTAGTTTAATATTAAGTGAAAAATACTAAGCCTTTTTGAATTTGATTTTTCCAACAACCAACAACTAAATTACACTCCAAATTGTTTTAAGTGATGGTCTAAATGTTTGTACTGCACTTGACCCCATTGCTCTTTAGTAAATGGACCAAAAGCTGGATGCGGATACCATTCTTCGCGATCACGTACCGCATAAAAATCGTCCACTAAAGTTTTTAGTATTTCATGTTCAACAGAGAAGTCTTTGGCTTCTTTAGCTTTTAGTTGAGGTGCGGTAGGTAAATTCTTTCTCCACGGTTTATCATTGTATAAAGATTTTTTAAAGAACGTTTTTACGAACCAATTCCCTTTAGAAGTATTGGGTGTATTCTTAATAGCTAATTTCAAAGGGTATTGGCAATGCCAAACCATTTGGCCAACGGTCATTTTTCCCCAACCTTTCTCAGAGGTTTCAGAAAGTTGCTCTATTCTACCTTTAATTTCTTGGTATGCCTCTTCGTTTAAAATCGATTTCATGGTTGGTTTTTTAATTGATGCATAAATTTACCATAAAATAATTTGTTCTGTATCTTTAGCCAATGCACGATAAACCAACTTCCTTATCTATTAAAAATTGGTCAGATGATGATAAGCCAAGAGAAAAGCTAGTTCACAAAGGTCGTTCTGTATTGTCTGATGCTGAATTGATTGCCATTTTAATAGGTTCGGGTAGTAGGTCAGAAAGTGCGGTTGAACTGTCTAAACGTATATTGGCATCTGTAGATAACAACCTCAATGAATTAGGTAGACTTTCTATAAAACAGCTGATGGCCTTTAAAGGTATTGGCGAAGCAAAAGCAGTAAGTATTGCAGCAGCTTTAGAAGTAGGTAGAAGAAGACGGGGAGAAGATGCCGCTAAAATTAAAAAAATAGGAAGCAGTAAAGATGTTTACGAAATTTTACAACCCCTTTTGGGCGATTTGGAACATGAAGAATTCTGGATTCTATTTCTCAATAACTCCAACAAAGTATTGCATAAAGCACAGTTAAGTAAGGGTGGTATCACTGGTACTTTAGTAGATGTGCGTATAGTCATGAAACAAGCTTTAGAGCTAGGCGCAGTGGCAATTATACTAGCTCATAATCACCCTTCAGGTACACTAAGACCTAGTGCAGCAGATAAACAGATTACCCAGAAGATAAAAGTTGCTAGTGAAACTTTAGATATTAAAGTGTTGGATCATTTGATCATTACCCAAAAAAGTTACTATAGCTTTGCAGATGAAAAAATTCTATAGATGTTATTGATTTATACACATAAAATCACACCACGTCTTACCTATATCATGAGGCATATCTTCGTGAATATATTAGGTGTTGAACTTGATTTTACTACTAAAGTAGAGGAGTTTATAAAACATACCGGACCCAAAATAACGTATACAAAACAACCACTGCAGAATGAATTTTTTGTTCGTGGTAACGAGTTGCTTTTTGAGCAGGGTATTAACGATATTGAATTAAATATTGCAGTGTGGGAAGATATACCTTGTTTTTTTCAAGCAGGGGAGCGTAGTAACCTACCGTTTGATATTTTTGCCGCTAGTTTCTTTCTACTTTCAAGATATGAAGAGTACTTACCCCATGTAAAGGATATTCACGGTAGATTTTCACCCAAAGATAGTATCGCCTTTCAAAATGGATTCCTTCAGAAACCCGTTGTAGATATTTGGGCTCTTAAATTATTAGATGCATTAAAAGAACGTTTTCCAGATTTGGAATATAAGAATAAGTCTTATGATTTTATATCTGTAATTGATGTAGCAACTTCTCACTGCTATGCGAATAGGGGTGTAATTCGTGGCTTGGCGGGAATGCTAATGGACATAGGTACATTTAAGCTTAAAAGAGTTTATGATCGTATAGCGGTAGCTTTAAATAGACAGAAAGATCCTTATGATAATTATGCAGAATTAATTGCCCTGCACAAGAAGTATAATGTAAAGTGTAATTTCTTTTTTCAGTATGCGGATTACTCAAAGTACGATAAGAACGTATCTACCAACAGTATTAAATTTAAGTCGCTAATAAAATATGTAGCTGATTATGTGCCAGTATCATTGGCAGCAAGCTATAGTTCATTTTCTGACCTAGAACTCTTAAAGAAAGAAAAAGCCAATTTAGAGGTGGTCATCAATAGACCTGTAAACAATTGTAAAATGCGATATAATAGGGTAGATGTGCCGCAAACCTATCGTAATCTCATTGCGGCAGAGTTTACCAATGATTACACTATGGGGTATACCTTTGAACTTGGTTTTAGGGCAGGTACCTGTACGCCATTTCAGTTTTACGATATTCCGTTAGAAGTAAAGCAGCCTATAAAAGTGCATCCGTTTGCTATTCATGATATATCGCTTTCAAAAATTAAGAAAGATCAAGAAGTATTACGTCAAGTGCAATTGATCACTAATGAAGTTAGTAAAGTTAATGGTACGCTAATAACTATGTTCTCTAATGAAGTCTTAGGTAACAATGAAGATAGAGATTGGATGAATGTGTACACCGAAGTAATAAAACAACAACATGTTTGAAGATAAAGTAACAGATGTATTTTTTGATTTAGATCATACCTTGTGGGATTTTGATAAAAACTCGGCGCTGACCTTTGAAAAAATATTCAACGATCATAAAGTTGGAGTAGAACTACAAGATTTTCTAGAGGTGTATGTACCAGCAAACTTGAAGTTTTGGAAATTGTTTAGAGAAGAAAAAATAACAAAAACCGAATTGCGGTATCAGCGACTTAAATCGGTTTTTGATACTATGGGGCATCCTGCTACAGATGATCTCATCCATTTATTATCCGAAGAATATATTAATCATTTATCCTCATTTAATACCCTTTTTCCTAATGCTATTGAGGTGTTAGATTATTTGCAACCCAAGTATAAACTGCACATCATTACCAACGGTTTTCAAGAAGTTCAAGGTAAGAAGCTTAGAAACTCAGGTATTCATAGCTATTTTGATCAGATTATTGATTCTGAAATGGCAGGAGCTAAGAAGCCGAATCCGGTTATCTTTAATTTGGCTTTAAATAGAGCTGGTGTAGTGCCAGAAAAGTCAATAATGATTGGTGATAGCTTAGAGGCAGATATCTTGGGTGCGAAATCTTTAGGTTTTCATACCATACACTTTAATGCCCATAAAGAGGAAACTCATGATGTGGCACCGATAATTTATGATTTGCAAGAAATAAAATCCCTTTTATAGAGTTACTATTACTATAGACAACTATCTATATGTATTAAACTTTGAAGAGGTGATGAAAGAGGTGCGTTTTCTATTATTGGCTTTGGTGGGTCTTCTACTGGTAACGTCTTGTTCAGAAGAGCAAGATTTTGATCAGATAGACGATTTAACCGTTACCCCAAGTTATGAGGCTAGCATCTTCTATGTAAAAGCTCAAGAAACCTTGATTAATAGAGTAGAGGGTCTAAACTTTTATACCCAAGAATTTAATTTTGATGCTTTTGAAGAACCTTTTTTTGCAGAAAGGGTATTGTCTGGTGTCATAACTTATGAGTTAGAGAATACTACCAGTAAGCCTATTGAAATTAGACTTGAATTTTTAGATGAAGCTGAAAATGTTTTAGATACAGAAGTTTTTAGTATGGATGCAGCACCTACGGCAATACTACTGCGTGAAGTGGCGTATGGGACTTCAGGTAAAAGCCTCGATATTATAAAAGCAACCTCAGAAATAAAGCTAACAGCTATAAACTTAGGTGACAATAGCAGCTCTTCAAGTTTGCCGGATCCTGCAATCGTGCTTCGTTCTAGCGCACAATTTACTTTAGACATACGATGAGATTATGCCATTGCTTTTTTATAGCTGGCGTATTGCTTACTTTGAGTTTAAAAGCTCAGAATAAGCAAATTCTTTATGACTTTAATGAAATACCACAATCACTATCTGTAAACCCTGGTGTAGAATCTGATTTTAAATGGTACGCAGGTGTACCATTATTATCTGGTATTTCTGCTTACGGGGGTTCTAACGCTATTTCTATACATGATATTTTCGCCAATGACGGGGTAGATATCAATATAAAATTTAGAGAGCGGGCTTTAGAAGTACTTACACCTAAAGATGAGTTAAGTACTACGATACAAATGGAATATTTGAGTGGCGGATTCAGAAGTGAGAATCCGAATATATTCTACTCCTTTGGTGGGTATCTTGAGTTTGATAATATAGGCTACTGGCCTCAAGATATTGCATATCTCTTGTACGACGGTAATGCAGATCAATTGGGTAGAAGCTACGATTTGGGCGATTTAAAAGTTCGTGGTTCTCTAGTGAATGTTTTTCATTTCGGTATCAATAAAAAAATAGACCGCAGTTTAACTATTGGTGCTAGAGGTAAATTGTATTCGGCAATTGCAGATTATAGCTCTTCAACTAACAATGGGCATTTACGTAATGTAGAGGGTCAGAATAATAGAATTGCAACGAATTTAAATGCTGATTTACTCTTGCGAACATCTGGTCTTCGTGCTTTGAGAGACGCAAATAATTCTGAAACTTTAGGTAATGAAATCATTAGCCGTGCCCTTTTTGGTGGTGATCTTGGTTTAGGTCTAGATCTTGGTTTTACCTATCATTTGTCTGAACGTACTACGGTAACTGGTAGTTTATTAGATGTAGGATTTATCTATCATTCTGGTGATACAAAAAGTTATAGTCTAAAAGGGAACACAACAGTTGAAGGTATTGAAATAGATATTTTGGATAATTTTGCGAGTCTTGATAGAGATTTTTGGCAAGATTTGGTAGATGAGGTAGAGGGTGCCGTACCGTTTGAAACAGATACCCAAAGCTATGTTTCGTTTAGACCTACAAAAATGTACGCATCAATTAGAAATGATTTTGGTGAGCCTGTAGGTAACGGTGGATCGCAAAGTTGCGATTGTACAGCCGGATCTTCTGGAGGTGGCGAATTGCGTACCAAGTACCGAAATTCTGTAGGTGGGCAACTTTATATGATCAACCGACCAAGAGGACCGCAAATGGCACTGACTGGTTTTTATACTCGTAGAATAGGTAATGTTTTAGCACTTAAAGGAACATATACCATAGATAAATTCAGTTCTACCAATGTAGGTTTGGGAATGAACCTGCAAGCCGGACCTGTCAACTTTTACGTTATGGCAGATAACTTATTATCTTATAATAATATAGCGGCTACGAACTACGCTTCATTTCAATTTGGATTGAATATTATTTCTTGGGGTCGCAACAAGTAGCATATCTTCTTCGCTGCTTTTTATTTTTTTGGCATGCTTTTTTCATATATTACCGTGAATTTAAAATTTACAACGTTTTGAAAATAGTTATCGCCTTAGTATTCACTTTTATTGGATTTTCTTCATTCGCACAAACTAATTTAGATGATTATAAATATATCATCGTACCTAAAAAGTTTGATGCTTTTAAAAATATGAACGAGCACCAAACAAGTACGTTGGTAAAACATCTTTTTACCGGTAAAGGTTTTGTTGCAGTATATGACGATCAATTGCCCGAAGATTTGAAATTTAATAGATGTTTGGGGGTTGTTGCAGATTTGCAAGATGATAGTAGTATGTTTTCAACCAAAACCATTATTAATCTAGTAGACTGTAATGATAAGATTGTATTTAGTACCATGCAGGGTATTAGTAAGGAAAAGCAATACAAAGAAGCCTACAGCGAAGCAATTAGAGAATCTATGCGCTCATTTAATGGAATGAACTACACTTACAGTGCTAAAAGCGAAAAAGATGAGCCTGTGACCGTTAATTTTAAAAATGACGTTAAAAAGTTAGACGAATCTAAGGCTGCTGCAATTTTAAAAGCAGAAAAAGTAAAGGAAGAGGAGATAACAACCAAAAATACAGAGGTAATTTCTGAGGAAACCGAGCAAACTCAATACTATAATGATCGTACTCCTGTAACATCTAATATTAAGAAAACAGCACCTGCAACACCTGTTTTAAAAAATGTAGAAGTTAACAAGACAATGAAACAAGATATTTGGTATGCTCAGGAAACCGATAATGGATATCAGTTGGTAGATAGTTCGCCTAAGGTTAGAATGAATTTATTAAAAAGCTCGACTGACAATGTTTTTATGGCAAAAACCGATACTAAAAATGGTATGGTGTACCAAAAAGATGGTAACTGGGTTTTTGAATATTATGAAAATGATAAATTGGTTCAAGAAGAACTGAATATCAAATTCTAAAAGTCATATTTTGCCTTCCATCTATTTTTTATAAAATCGCTAAGTGCTTTTTCTCTTGCATTGTTTCCTGGTTTGTAGAAGGTAGTTCCGGTAATTTCATCGGGTAGAAATTCGGCATTTACAAAGTTGTTTTGGTAATCATGGGCATATTTATATTCTTGTCCGTAACCTAAATCTTTCATCAATTTGGTAGGTGCATTTCTCAACGGTAATGGTACAGTAAGGTTTCCGGTTTGTTTTACGGCTTGTTGGGCTTTACCTATCGCCATATAACTTGCGTTGCTTTTTGCTGAGGTTGCTAAGTAAATTGCACACTGACTTAATACTATGCGCGCTTCTGGGTAACCAATAGCGGTAACTGCTTGAAAGGTGGTATTTGCCATGACCAATGCAGTTGGATTGGCCAAACCAATATCTTCAGATGCTGAAATAAGCATTCTACGTGCAATGAATTTTACATCTTCACCGCCTTCTATCATTCGAGCCAACCAATACACAGCGCCGTTAGGGTCACTTCCTCTAATAGATTTTATAAAAGCCGATATAATATCATAATGTTGCTCACCTGTTTTATCATATAGCACCGTATTCTTCTGAACTTTAGATAATACCAATTCGTTGGTGATGACGATATTGTCGCTTGCTTCAGAATTGACCACAAGCTCAAAAATATTCAGTAATTTTCTGCCATCACCTCCAGATAAACGTAACAAGGCTTCCGTTTCTTTAAGTTCAATTTTTTTAGACTTTAACAATGTGTCTTTCTCCATTGCCCTTTTTATCAGGTTTTCTAAATCATCTTTTCCGAAGGCATTTAAAACATATACCTGACAACGAGAAAGTAATGCAGGTATAACCTCAAAACTTGGGTTTTCTGTGGTAGCACCAATTAACGTAACCCATCCTTTTTCAACAGCTGCTAAAAGAGAATCTTGTTGAGATTTGCTGAACCGGTGTATTTCGTCAATAAATAGAATGGGATTTTTAGCGGTGAACAATCCGCCAGCTTGCTTCGCTTTATCGATAACTTCTCTAATATCTTTTACGCCACTATTAATAGCACTTAAAATATAGAAGGGTCTTTTACTCTGTTCTGCAATAATGTTTGCTAAGGTAGTTTTACCTGTGCCTGGAGGTCCCCAAAGTATTAATGACGGAATGATACCCTTTTTAATTTGATGTGTTAGCGAGCCCTTTTCACCCACCAAATGGTGTTGACTAATATACTCGTCTAATGTTTTGGGTCGTACGCGTTCTGCTAAAGGTTCATTCATAGTACAAAAGTATACTAAACTTAAATGAGATTAAAAAAGTTGTGTGCCAATTGATTGTTAAGTAAGGTTTGGAATGACAATATGACCAATTTGTAAACGTTGGTAGTATAATTGTTATTCTAAAACAAAATTAAGCTCATGTCTGAAATGGGACATTATAAATTTTCAAACAAAGTAATTGCTATTCCGCTATTAGCAATGATTTTGATATGGGGCGTATATTGGTTAGAATTGGCTTTAGGGGTGAATTTCAATGAATTTGGCGTGAAGCCCAGAACAATACTCGGCTTGCGTGGTGTTGTATTGAGTCCTTTTATTCATGGGTCTTTGGAGCACTTATATAACAATACTATTTCCTTAGCAATTCTACTAGCTGCTTTATGGTATTTTTATAAAGATGTGGCGTGGAAAGTAATTTTATACGGAATACTATTATCAGGATTTTTAACATGGATGATTGGGCGTACATCTTACCACATTGGTGTAAGCGGACTCATATATGTCCTAGCCAGCTTTATTTTTTTCAAGGGGATATTTAGTTCTTATTTTAGATTGGTGGCACTCTCGTTAATAGTTGTTTTTATTTACGGAAGTATGCTTTGGTACATATTCCCAGTAAAAGAAGGAATGTCTTGGGAAGGACATTTAGGAGGTTTCTTAACCGGATTGTTTCTAGCTAAAGTCGTTAAAGCCCGCATACCACCAACCAAAAAATATGAATGGGAAAAGGAAGGCTTTAAAGAGGAAGACGACCTATTCTTGCAACATTTTGATGAAAACGGAAACTTTAGAGAATTACCCATAGAAGAAGATATCGATGAAGAAAGTAGTTTTAAAATTAACTACATCTTTAAAGAAAATTCCGAAAATGAATCTAAAATATAATGTTGAATTACAAACGTTGGCGAACTGCTTCGTATAAGAATACGGCACAAGCAACAGAAACATTCAATGATTCTATTTCACCAAATAACGGTAGCTTAGCTCTATAATCTGAAGCTTTTAAAATAGAAGGTGTAATACCACGATCTTCAGCACCCATAACAATAGCGATAGAATCAGTAAAAGGAACATCATAAACAGAATCATCTGTTTTCTCTGTAGCCGATACTATTTTAATATCTGATGCCTGTAAATAGAAAACAGCATCTTTTAAATGGTCAACTTTTGCAATTGGCACTCTATAGGCAGCGCCGGCAGAAGTTTTTATGGTATCTGCAGTTACTGGAGCAGCACCTTTCTTTTGAACAATAATGCCATCCACACCTGTACATTCGGCAGTTCTAATAATAGCACCAAAATTACGTACATCAGATAGTTGGTCCAATAATAAAAATAAAGCCGGACCTTCTTTTGCATTTGCTTTCTCCACTAAATCTTCAAGGGTATGAAATGCAATAGGGGAGATGTTGGCAACAGCTCCTTGGTGGTTGCTTTTGGTAAGTCTGTTCAATTTTTCAATAGGCACATAGACCATATTGATTTCATTACGACGCAATAAACCTTCTAATTCTTTCATTAGATCTCCTTTAAGACCTTTTTGTAGAAATACCTTATCTATCTCTTCATTTGAATTGACAGCTTCTATAATGGCTCTTAAGCCATAAATTTGAGTGGTTTTTTGCATGGGGCAAAGGTAAATAAAAACCGCCCAACTATTGTTGGGCGGTTTTAAATAATAAGGTTAAATATTTTAGCTATTTAAATAGTCGAAAACTTTAATTAAATCTTGTTCAGACTTGATGTTTAAATTATTCTCTTTTAGGTATACTTTCAACTCTTCTCTTTTAGACTCATCTACTAACTTGATAAGTTTTTTGTTTTTTTGAGGAATTTGATCAATTCTATTTACGTCACTTTTTTGAAAATAGAATTCTGTAAATTTTGTAAATCTGCTAGGTACTGCTGCTACAAAAGAATTTTGAGCAGGTTGACCTTCGGTAAACTTCACAAGAGTTCTTTCGTATAGATCATATTTACTGCCTTTTTTTATAAGAGATAGATAGCCGTTGATAGTAGCATTTTTTTCGGTAACAAAAGTTTTGAAACTTAACGGTTTTGCATTTACAAGAAGACTAATTTCTTTATCTTTTACTAATGCTTGATATGCTTCATCTTCAGATGCAGTTTTTTTAATTTCAATCTCTTCGTTTAGGGCATTGTATCTATAGTATATAGAACCGACTACTTCGTCATTATATTTTAAAACTGTTGGGGCGAAAGTGTTAGAAGTGTATGGGGATCCTTGAAATTTGTCTAGATCTATTTCACGTCTTTTTTGGTAAGCCTCGTTTACTGGACCTAAGAAATTGGCGATAGCTGCTCCTGCAGCAGCATTTTGGCTTGCTCCACCTAAGTTAGTAGGTACTTGACCCGAATATTGAGCATGTAAAGCTGTACTTGCTATTACGGTTATTGCTAATAATAATATTTTTTTCATGGTGTGGTTGTTTAAGAGGTTTAATTTAAATAAAATTATTAAATCTCTTATATTCAGTATGTTTAATTTTTTGTTAATTCGAATGTTCTCAGTTTGTCATTGTTAAAACCTGCAATAAGTAAGGTGTGGTCATTAAATTTTATTGATTCCGTACTTTTTACGTTTCCTCTCAAATAAAGACCTGTTTTTTCCATAGTTGCTGGTGTATAACCATCCTTCCCATTTGAAATTAGTGCTAAGCCAGATATAGCATCTAGTCTTGGTGTTTCAACTTCTGTTTCATAAATGTTGCCAGATATTACACAATCTTCAAATCCATCTTCATTTAAATCAAAAACTGATATCGCCAAAGTTGGAAATAATTGTGCTTCGTTAGGTAATGTTACTTTCTCAAACTCGTTATTGCCTTTGTTTAAAAGTAGGATAGAGTTGAATTCTGTTACTTCATTAGAATATGAATCTTTTAACTTGTCGCCATATATATCTTCCATAGTCGCTTGTGCGAAATCATTATATGTTGTAAATTTTTCTTTAATAAATGGCATTTGTTGAGATGAACATTCTCTTCCCCTTACAGGTACATAAGTCTCGTGGTATTTTTTACTTAAGACTACATCGTTAATACCATCATTATCAAAATCATTAGAATATATTTTAAATGGTTTATCCTCACTTGCTGTGAACTTTATATTTCTGCCAACGTTCCCAATAATGTAATCTTTGTTGCCATCATTATTTACATCCGTTTCTTTTATTTTAAACCACCAGCCCTGGGTGTTTAGAGCTGTTTCTTCAGTTAAGAGGCGTTGAAATTTTCCATTTTTGTTTTCAAATATTCCTATTGGTGTCCATTCACCAACTGCAATAAAATCTTGCCAGCCATCATTATTGAAATCTGTAGTGATAATACTATTGATTAATCCGAAATTTTCTAATTCAGGGGCAATATTTTCAGTAACATTTTTTAATATACCATGGTCATTTTCATAAAGTATTGAAGCACTATATTTCGGATAACTATGAGGTATTATTCTATTTCCTACTAAAACATCATTATCACCGTCTTTATCAAAATCTATTATGGTTACCGATTTCCCGCTTTTTGGAAATGACTGTAAAACTGGCGTATCCATCTTATGAAAATTACCTTTGCCATCATTTAAGTATAATCTATCAGCATAATAAGAGGAGCTTTTTCCATACTCATTTCCACCGCTTACTACATAAAGATCTAGGTCATTGTCATTATCAAAATCAAAGAAAACCGACTCGGCATCTTCTTTTTCTTTATCTAGTTGAAATGGTTTGGGAGTTCGTTTGATAAATCCATTTTCACTTTGTATGTATAAGGTGCCAGATTGTCCTGATCCACCACCTATGTATAAATCTTCTTTTCCGTCGCCATTAATATCCCCTTTAGATGTAAATGGTCCAGTATTAGATTGTTTGTAAGGTAAAAGAATCTCTTGTGCAAAGTCATCATAGGTGGTTTCTTTATGTTTGAAATCTATATTATATTCTTCTTGATTTTTTGCGATAAAGTAAGGATTTCTGTCAATTGATATTTCTTTAGAAATTAGACTAGCATCTTTTTCTGAAAAAGTTAAAGTTGAATTTGATTCAACATCAAATTGATACGATATTTTACCGCTAGGCCATTCGATTTTTACAGTATCTATAGTTGTAGAGTTACCTATGCCAAAATGTGCTGCATTTTCTTGAGAAGACATATAGCCTCTAACTCTTTTTATCTCTTCATATTGATTCTTGCTATCATATGAGATGCTAACTTTAGCAAAAGATTCTGTTGTTGTGCTTTTGGTAATTACTTTTAGAAAGTTTCCAAGGCTTTGTTCTACTGTGTTGTTTTTATATAATAAAGCCTTTTGGTCTATATTATTGATTATTAAATCTAAGTCACCATCATTATCAAAATCTCCTTGTGCAGCACCATTACTAAATGTTAATTCTTCTAACCCCCATTCATTACTTTTTTCTATAAAGTTTAGGTCACCCTCGTTTTTATATATTAGATTGCTTAAGCTCTCTGATGGCATTTCATCATATAGCTTCTGCTTTATGTTATTAGGTATGTTGCCTTTATATTTTACTTTAGTGTTGTATACTTTGTTCTGAAAATCATTGTCTAGGGCGTATTTTCTATAGCCATTGGTGATAAAAATATCTTTTAACCCGTCATTATTATAATCAGACATTAAAACAGACCAGCTCCAATCTGAGCTTGCCATTGATGTAAGTTGAGATATGTTTGAATAATGGTTTTTGCCTAAATTCAATTGAAGTGAATTGAACATGTATTGGTATTGAAAACCGGCAGTATTAGTTAAGTAATTAAACTTATCTGTACTCATTGAAGCCATAAGTGTTTTAGCTCTGAAATGATCGCTAGATGCCATATCTAATACAAATATGTCTTGTAAATTATCGTTGTTAATATCTGCAATATCTAAGCCCATACCATAAAATGAAATATGTTGGGTAAGTTCTTTTACTGAGTTTTTAAAACTACCATTTTTAGTGTTTAGATATAGGGCGTCAGGTAAGTAGTAGTCGCTAGACATATATATGTCTAAATATCCATCGTCATTAATGTCAGAGACACATAGTCCTAACCCAAATATTGGGTTTTCTAAACCTACTTCTTTTGTTACATCAACATATTTCCCATCATTATTTTTGTAAAAGTGACTACTATTGAAATATTTGTTTTCTGAAGAGGTTTTAACTGTTTTAAGAAGAGAAATAGGGTCTAAGCCATACAGTTCATTTTCATTCATAACTATACAATCCAAATCACCATCGTTATCATAATCAAAAAATGCTGTTTGAGTGGATATTCCTGCATCATCTAGTGCATATTCTTTTGCGTTTTCTGTAAAGGTGTTGTCATGATTATTAATGTATAGAAGATTGTTTCTATTACTTCTATTATTAGGTCCGCCTTGAGAGATATAGATATCTTGCCAACCATCATTGTTAATATCTACAAAGGTTACGCCATTACTCCATTTTTTATTGAAGTTAATACCCGCTTTCGCAGAGATATCTTCAAAGACAAGATTGCCTTTGTTCAGATATAGTTTGTTTTCAACTTGATTTCCTGAAAAGAAAATATCTAAAAGCCCATCGTTGTTTATGTCTTCAACTCCAACGCCTGCACCATTATAGAAATAATCAAAATTAAAAACGTTGTCGTAAGTTTCTATGTTTTCTTTAAGGTCATTGCTAAATGTTATTTGGCTATGTTCACTGGGTATTTTTTTAAATATTTTTTGATTACTTGATTCATTGGATGCTACATTACTTATTGGTTCTTTTTTTTGATCAGAACATGATAAGACTAGCAATGTTGATATAATTAAATAGCTAGTAATCAATAGTTTTTCTGTTGTAATATGTAATAGCTTTAGCATGCGGGGGTAATTAAATGTTGTAAAAAAAAATAGCTGCCCTAAACTAATAAGGCAGCTATTGTATAAATTATAAATTACTTAGACTACCCACCACAGATATTCAATGTTTGAATACCAACAGTTGGACTTGGTCCGTCTGAAAGTGCTAGTTCTCCAGTTGGAGCTTCTATTTCATAAGTAATTTCACTATCCCAGTCACCTGATGAGAATGCTAATGTAAATTCAGCAGCTCCTTCAGGTACAGTGAATGTCTCTGTTCCAGCAGCACCACTTGCAAGTGTGTAAGATGTTTCAACACCATCTATAACTACATCAATCGATGCGCCGTTCCATCCATCACCATAGCTATCTTCCAATGTAATTGTGTAATCACCAGCAACAGGTGCAGGAGGAATACATTTTATAATTGGATTATAGAAATAAGGAGCATTAAAGAATGAACCTGTAATGGTACCTGTACTATCATCATTGGTAAAAGTTCTACCGTCTGTTAAAGTTAAGATTAAACGAAATTGAATAGCGTCACCACCATCAAAATCACCTTCAACTAAACCTAATTGAGATAAAGCATTAGCTAAAGTTGTTTCATAGCTCGCTCTTGGTAATCCAAATTCACCATCAGTAAAATCAGATGGTAAGAAAGTCTCAATTAGAATTTCATCAACTGTAGAATCACCGTTAGCTTCTGTATTATCATCAAAACTAATATATAGATCAACTTTTTCTAATAAATCACCATCTTCATAGTCTTGCTCTTCAAAAGTAAAACTAAAAGTAGTAGAAGTATCAAAACGATCTAAAATACCGCCTGATTCAATTGTTCTTAAAACAGCACCTCTAGTAGTTTCTGCAAATACTTCATCAATAACTTTACCACCATCGTCATCACATGATGTTATTAGTAGCGAGGATACACCTATAATAGCGCCTAATATTTTATTGTTTATTTTCATTTTCTTATTTTTTAGTTAGCAGATGGGAAGGCTGGTCCGGCTGGATTGGTATCCCAAAATACTTGAGTTGATAAATCAGATTTCTGAGAAACATTTGAGTTTGTAATAACCTCTGTTTGAGGATACAAAAATGATCTAGGAAAAGCACCTGGATTTAGTTCCCAGTTAGGAGCTAAAGTTGTTGGGAAGCCTGTTCTTCTGTAATAGTTGAAAGCTTCAACACCACCACCGTAAAGTGCGATCCAGTATTGCTCAGATAAGATGTTTGTTTGGTCATCTCCTGTAGCTGCTGAGTAATCGGCAACAATACCGTCAATATATGCTGTTACATCATCATCTGAAGGGGCTACAGATAAATCTGCACCAGAATCTAAAGAACCAAAACTTTGAACTTTAGCAATCGACTTTGTCATACCAGCTTCTAAAAATGTTGCTTTTGCTGCAGCTGAAGTTGCTACTTCTGCTTGCCAAAAATCTACATAAGATGCTAAGATGATTGGCTCTATACCGCCGCCTCCGCCACCAAAGCCAAGACCAACAACATCAAAACTACTATCATCGAATCTACCTCCAGCAGGATATACGCCAGCTGCGGTTTTTTGGAAACCATCTGGTGGGCCTCCTTCATTATTACCGTGAGATCTACCCCAGTATCCATTATCTACTGAACAATAAACAAAACCTTCATAATGAGCAGGTGGTATAGCAAGTGAACATGCAAGTAATTCCTCATTTGGTGCTACATCCTGCGCACCTGGGGTTTCACTTTCTTGACGATAGAAATAATATCTAATTCTAGGGTCATTTTTTACTAACATGTTATTCATTAACCAGTTGTTCTGATAAAGGTTAGCTCCACTACTAGTATAGTCGTCGTTGTAATCTGGGTGACGCGTATCTGGTTGTAATTCTCTTGTGCCATATTGCCATTGAAAATCATCTGCTGTTTCAGCTATGTAATCACCACCTGCAATAATCGAGTTAAAAGTACTTGTGTCACCTGTTGTAACAGCAGCTTTTAATCTTATGGTGTTGATTAGTTTAATCCAGTTTTCAGTGTCACCACCATAGAAAAAATCTACACCACCTTGCGTAGCAGGATCAGCAGCAAATAATGCTTCAGCTTCGGTTAGCAATGCTAATGCACCTGCGTAAACATCTTCTCCATCATCTAACAAAGGAGCAGGGAACTCAGCAGGGTTACCTGCTTGACTCAAAGTAGCTTTCCCTAAATAATCGGTAACTAATAAAAGCATATGTGCTTTTAAAGTTTGACCTACAGCGATATGAAATGAGAAATCTGTATCAGATTCAGCATCAATCGTTTTTAGGTTTTCAACGTTAGGAAAAATACCTAAGTCAACAGCGTTAGTGAAAACATCGTTATTACCATCTGTGCTACTGTAAAGACGTTCCCAAATGTCATCAAAAGTATCACCTGGGTAAGTGTTAAAGTAGTTACGACCGTTCATGTAGTCAATTCTGGTTAGTTCAGAACCTATATCGTTTATCGTATACATATTAGCAACATATGCTAATTGAATCGAATTCAATAACAGGTTTGGATCTGCTTGATCCGCAGCAAGATCGTTAGGGCTAGTCCTAAGATCTAGGTCTGTTGTTTCACAAGAGTTTAAAAGCACTCCTGCGGTAAAAACAACGGTTATATATTTAATAATTTTTTTCATAATATTTCTATTAATTAAGATTAGCAATTTTTAAAAGGTTGCTTTAAGACTAATTCCATATCTTCTAGAACTAGGACCGTTAATAAAGTCAAAACCTTGAGAGTTACCAACACCTGCACCTTGAATATTTGGATCAAAGTTTGCACCTTCTGGAGTGTTGTATGCATCAAACCATAAGTTGAAACCTTGAGCAGTAATTGTCAATGATCCAAAAGGAGTTCTTTCTAATGCCTTAGCAGGGAAAGTGTACCCTAAAGAAAGTTCTTGTAAACGAAGAACAGAAGCATCATATACTTTTAACTCAGTTGGGCCAAATAAGATATTGTTGAAGTAGTAAGTAGAGTTATTAATCTGCTTATTGTTTACTTCACCAGTACTTTGAGAAACACCAGGTAAAATATATGTGTTCTCTCTATCTAAAGTTTCAGTTATTAAACCTCTACCTAATAAAGTACCAATTGTGTTAGATACTACATCACCACCTTTAATATGACTAATTTGAAAACCTAAATTCCAATTCTTGTAAGAAAAAGAGTTAATAATGTTCATGATATAGTCAGGGTTTGGATTACCAATAATTGGCACATTTCCATTAGCATCAATTTCTGTAGTTACATAATCACCACCATCATCAATTAAGAAATTGCCATCAGCATCTCTTGCAATTGCATCACCTACAATTACACCTAATTGCTCACCTTTTATTGCTGCGTTACCACCAACAGACAATGTAGAACTACCAGCATAAATAATGATGTCTTGCTCTTGTTCTGTTACAGTAAATTTGTTTTTAGTAAAGTTTGCTCTTGTATTCCAGTTGAATCCACTTCTGTCATCACTTCTAAACCAATCTACACCTAAATCAATTTCAATACCATCGCCTTCTATTTTACCAACATTACTTTGAGTAAATGTAAAACCAGTAGAAGGAGAAAGAGGTTCTCTTACGATAAGATCTTTAGTAGTTCTATCGAAATATGTGAAATCTAAAGAAACTCTATTACTAAAGAATTTAGATTCAAAACCAACTTCAAATTCAGAAAGTATTTCTGGTTTTAAATCAGGATTCGCTTTGAAACCAGCAACCTGGTTCGTTGTAACTTCACCACCTTCACCAAATACTTGAGTATTTTGTTCTACAACACTAATTGTAGGGTAAGCAGTTGGGAATGTTGCAGACTGACCTAAACCAGCTCTAAGCTTTAAGAAATTAAGTCCTTTTTCAGATTTAATGCCAGGCCAAGCAGCAGTAGGCAAGAAAGATGCACTTACACTTGGGTATGTTTGGCTATTATTCTCTGTTGTAAGGTTAGAAACCCAGTCAGTTCTAGTAGAACCTGTTAAGAATAACATGTTGTCATAATCTAAAGTAACTTGACCTAGCAAACCAGCGATATTTCTTTTTTCAGTATACTGAATAGGAGACTGGTTAGCGTAGTTGAAGTGTCTTTGTATGTCAAATACTATCTGTCCTGTACTAGCAACACCAGACTGGTCAAAAGTAGTTGATCTTGTAGTTGCACCAACGTTGAAAGTCATACCTAATTTTTCTGATAAATCATAATTACCATTTAAAGCTAAGTAGTGATCCCAAATTGTATTATTGTTATCATAGGTATTTAGGAAACCAAAAATTGCACTTGTAAATGCAACACCACCCTTGTTAGAGTATTGTTCGTTTCTTTCATTGTAATAATCTAAACCTGCTCTATAAGTCATGTTAAGATTATCGTTAATGTCATATTGTACAGAAGCGTTCCAGAAAACACGAGTAGTTAACTGAGAGTACTTTGCATTATTAGCAGTCCAACGAGGGTTGATAATGTCATTACCATTTCTATAGTAAACACTAGAACCGTCAATTGGGTTTTGGTAAGGTAGACCTAATAAGTCAACACTTCTTGGTGTAAAGTAAATGTTACCAAAAATTGAAAGACCAGTTGTACCGTTACCTTCACTTGCTGCAATTGGAGGTGAGCTATAATCTGTTCTAGAATAGTTCATTGCTCCAGATACTGTAAATCTGTTTGATAATTTAGATCTACCACCAATAGAAACGTTAGCTCTTGATAATCCGTTACCAGGAATAAAAGACTCGTCATCTAAATAACCAAAGTTAGCGTTGAAGGTAGTATTACCATCTTCAGAAGCACCATTAATGTTAACAGATGTAGAACTTACTGAACCTGGTTTGAAGTAGTCTTCAACAGAGTCATAAGGTTTCCAATCATATCTTGCACCTTGAAATTCTGGAAAAGCTTCTCTTGTAGATGCAACTGAAGTACTACTGTATGGGTGCTCTAAAGTACCGTTCTCATCAATGGATGCTTGTCTTGCCCATCCAGAAAGTCCGCTTTCTTCAAAACTTGGACCCCAGTTACTAAAGAACCAACCGAATGCTTGATCAAATCCGTTACCATATTCATCTTGGTAATCTGGTAATGAAGCAAATTCATTAACAAAGTAAGATTGATTAACAGTAATTTCTGTTTTCTTTTTACCACCAACAGCAGAACCTGCTTTAGTAGTAATAAGGATTACACCGTTTTTACCTTGAGAACCATAAAGTGTTGCAGCCGCAAGACCTTTAAGTACTTCAATTTTTGCGATGTTGTTTGGATCTAAATCTAAAAATCTTGAAGAACCAGTGTTACCAGTTAAGAAATTAGAACCACCACCGTTTGTATCTTGTGCATTAGTATCACTACTAAAAGGCACACCATCAACAACAAAAAGAGCTTGGTTACTTCCACTAAAGGAACTTAGACCTCTAACTACAACGTTTGTTGCAGAACCAGACATACCACCAGCAGCAGTAATCTGAACACCAGATGCTTTACCTGATAATACACGTGCAACATCACCTTCAGAACGAGACTCTAAATCTTCTTCGTCTACAGATGAAACTGCAAAACCTAAAGCTTTTTTCTCACGCTTAATACCTTGAGCGGTAACAACCACTTCTTCAAGTGCTTGTGCGTCTTCTTCCATTTGTACACTTACTGTGCTACCGGCTCCTACCGATTTTCTTACGGCTTTTTGACCGATGTAAGTAAACAATAATGTTTCGCCTTGTGCGGCCATAATAGAGTAGTTACCATCAAAATCAGTTTGTGTACCAGTAGTGGTACCTTCAACTACAATGTTAACTCCGGGCAAAGGAAGCCCTCCCTGATCAGTAACCGTACCGGATACTGTTTTTTGCTGTGCAAAAGAAATATGCACAACTAACGCTAAAAGTAGCGTTAACAATCCATTTAGTTTTGTTCTCATTTTTAAATTATTTGAATTAGCTAGCGACAAACTTCACAATAATGTGTTAATAATGCAAGACAATTTTAATAAAACTTTAAGAACATGTGATAAAATCAGGAGTTACAGATTAAACACGATCGATATTTAAAGTTATATAATTCTTCAGTGTTTTTTTTATCATATTCGTAATTCTTCATAAAAACTCAGAAAAAGCTGCATTTAATTCAAATTGATTATTGTATGGTTTTTTGTGGTGGTTGTTAAAATATTAAGTGGATTTTAACAGAAGATATTTTACTTTAAAATTGTAGTATTTAAAAAAAAATGAAAATAAATCTAACTTGGTTTGAATTTTACTTAAATATTACTACATTTGCCGACCCTTAAAGTAGGGGTAATTTTTTATATATCATTATAGTATGCCAACAATATCACAATTAGTACGAATAGGAAGAGAGACGATTACTAAGAAGAGTAAATCGGCTGCTTTGGATTCGTGTCCTCAAAGAAGGGGTGTTTGTACACGTGTTTATACTACCACGCCAAAGAAACCAAATTCAGCTATGAGAAAAGTAGCAAGGGTAAGGTTAACTAACGGTAAGGAAGTGAATGCTTACATTCCAGGAGAGGGTCACAATCTTCAAGAGCACTCGATAGTATTAGTAAGAGGCGGAAGAGTTAAAGATTTACCAGGAGTAAGGTATCATATTGTACGTGGTGCATTGGACACAGCAGGTGTAGCCGGTAGAACACAACGTAGATCTAAATATGGTGCGAAACGCCCTAAAAATTAATTAAACTTGTTTAAAAGGAAGTAATGAGAAAAAAACAGGCAAAGAAAAGACCACTTTTACCAGATCCAAGATTTAATGATCAGTTGGTGACACGTTTCGTCAACATGATGATGTGGGATGGTAAAAAATCAGTATCTTTTGGTGTGTTTTATGATGCAATTGACATCGTAGATGCAAAGAAGACTGATGAGGAAAAGACGGCTTTAGAACTTTGGAAAGATGCATTAAGTAATGTTATGCCACACGTAGAAGTTAGAAGTAGAAGAGTTGGTGGTGCAACATTTCAGATTCCAATGCAAATTAGACCAGACCGTAAGATATCAACAGCTATGAAGTGGTTGATTAGTTATGCTAGAAAGCGTAATGAAAAAGGTATGGCTCAAAAATTAGCTGGAGAAATTTTAGCTGCGGCAAAAGAAGAAGGTGCTGCTGTTAAAAAAAGAGTCGATACGCACAAGATGGCTGAGGCAAACAAAGCATTTTCGCACTTTAGATTCTAGATAGACATGGCAAGAGATTTAAAATTCACAAGAAATATAGGTATTGCTGCGCATATTGATGCTGGTAAGACTACTACGACTGAGCGTATACTTTTTTATACAGGTGTAAGTCATAAGATAGGTGAGGTTCATGATGGTGCTGCTACTATGGACTGGATGGAGCAGGAGCAAGAAAGAGGTATTACTATTACTTCGGCTGCTACTACATGTGAGTGGAACTTTCCAATGAAAAATGGTGAGTTGACTGATGAAACAAAACCTTATCATTTTAATATTATTGATACTCCGGGTCACGTTGATTTTACCGTAGAGGTGAATCGTTCTTTACGTGTATTGGATGGTTTAGTCTTTTTGTTTAGTGCTGTTGATGGTGTTGAGCCACAATCAGAAACTAACTGGAGATTAGCTGATAACTATAAGGTTCCAAGAATTGGTTTCGTGAACAAAATGGACCGTCAAGGTTCTAATTTCCTTATGGTTTGTAAGCAAGTAAAGGAGATGTTAGGTTCTAATGCTGTGCCAATAGTACTTCCAATCGGTGATGAAGCTGATTTTAGAGGTATTGTTGATTTAGCTAAGAATAGAGCAATTACATGGCATGAAGAAGGTTTTGGTGCTACTTTTGATGTGATTGACATTCCTGAGGATATGAAAGCTGAGGTTAAGGAGTATAGAGCTGCCTTAATAGAAGCTGTTGCTGAGTATGATGAGGAGTTAATGGAGAAATTTTTCGAAGATGAAGACTCTATTACTGAGGAGGAAGTTCATGCTGCTTTAAGAGCTGCTGTTATGGATCGTGCGATCATTCCTATGATTTGTGGTTCTTCATTTAAAAATAAAGGTGTTCAGTTTTTATTGGATGCTGTTTGTAGGTATTTGCCTTCTCCTGTAGATAAGGAAGATATTCAAGGTACTAACCCTGATACTGGCGTTGTTGAAAAACGTAAGCCTAGTGTTAAAGAGCCGTTTTCTGCGTTAGCATTTAAGATTGCAACAGATCCTTTTGTAGGTAGATTGGCATTCTTTAGAACATATTCTGGTCGTTTAGATGCTGGTTCTTATATATTGAACAACCGTTCGGGTAAAAAGGAGCGTATTTCTCGTATTTATCAAATGCACTCTAATAAGCAAAATGCTATCGATTTTATCGAAGCAGGTGATATTGGAGCAGCTGTAGGTTTTAAGGATATTAAGACTGGTGATACCATGTCTGATGAAAAGCACCCAATTGTTTTGGAAAGTATGGATTTTCCAGAACCTGTAATTGGTATTGCTGTTGAGCCTAAAACTAAAGCGGATGTAGATAAGTTGGGTATGGCTTTGGCTAAATTAGCTGAAGAGGATCCTACTTTTCAAGTGAAAACTGACGAAGCTTCTGGTCAAACAATTATATCTGGTATGGGTGAGCTTCACTTAGATATTATTGTGGATCGTTTAAGACGTGAGTTTAAAGTAGAGGTGAACCAAGGTGAGCCTCAGGTTGAATACAAAGAGGCGTTAACAAAAACTGCTACACATAGAGAGACTTATAAGAAGCAATCTGGTGGTCGTGGTAAATTTGGTGATATATCTTTCGAAATGAGTCCTGCTGATGAGGATTTCGAAGGAGAAGGGCTTCAGTTTGTTGATCAAAT
Source organism: Maribacter aquivivus (assembly GCF_900142175.1). Lineage (NCBI taxonomy): Bacteria > Pseudomonadati > Bacteroidota > Flavobacteriia > Flavobacteriales > Flavobacteriaceae > Maribacter > Maribacter aquivivus. The sequence goes on from NZ_FQZX01000001.1 coordinate 1,726,174, forward strand.
TAAAGGTGGCCGTATTCCTAAGGAATTTATACCATCAGTAGAGAAAGGTTTTGCTGCAGCAATGCAAAATGGACCTTTAGCTGGATTTGAGATGGATTCTATGAAGGTTGTATTGAAAGATGGATCTTTCCACCCTGTGGATTCTGATGCACTTTCTTTTGAATTAGCTGCTAAGATGGGTTACAAAGCTGCTGGTAAAGCTGCTGGTGCCGTAATCATGGAGCCAATTATGAAGTTGGAAGTTATTACTCCGGAAGAAAACATGGGTGATATCGTTGGGGATTTAAACAGACGTAGAGGAACTATTGGTGATATGAGTGATAGAGCTGGTGCCAAAGTTGTTAAGGGTACTGTTCCATTATCTGAAATGTTTGGATACGTAACATCTCTTAGAACTTTATCTTCAGGTCGTGCAACTTCAACAATGGAATTTTCACACTATGCAGAAACTCCTTCCAATATTTCAGAAGAAGTTATCAAAGCAGCAAAAGGTATAACAGCATAAATTTAGGACATGAGTCAGAAAATTAGAATAAAACTAAAATCTTACGATCACAATTTAGTGGACAAGTCTGCTGAGAAGATTGTAAAAACGGTAAAGACAACCGGTGCTGTTGTAACAGGACCAATTCCTTTGCCAACACATAAAAAGATATTTACGGTTTTACGTTCACCTCACGTGAATAAAAAATCTAGAGAGCAGTTTCAATTAAGTTCTTACAAGAGATTGTTGGATATTTATAGCTCTTCATCTAAAACTATTGATGCACTTATGAAGTTAGAGCTTCCAAGTGGTGTTGAAGTGGAAATTAAGGTGTAAATTTGCCGTCTGACTTATGAATAGGTTAGACTACATGTCCTAAGCTGCGTGCGAGGGAAAAACGGAAAAAATAATTTAGGGTTAAATTATTTTGACCCTATTTTTTTGAGAAAAATTTAATAATAATTAATATAAATAAGTATGTCTGGGTTAATAGGAAAGAAAGTAGGCATGACCAGTATTTTTGACGAGAATGGAAAAAACATTCCATGCACCGTTATTCAAGCTGGACCATGTGTAGTTACCCAAGTCAGAACCGAAGAGGTCGACGGGTATAGTGCCCTTCAACTTGGTTTCGATGACAAGGCAGAAAGTCGTGCTATTAAGGCTGAATTAGGCCATTTTAAAAAAGCAGGTGCTTCTCCTAAGAAAAAAGTCGTTGAATTCCGAGATTTTGAAGGTGAATTTAAATTAGGTGACACTGTAGGTGTTGATGTTTTCGTTGAAGGACAATTCGTAGATGTTATTGGAACGTCTAAGGGTAAAGGTTTTCAAGGTGTAGTAAAACGTCACGGTTTCGCTGGGGTTGGTCAAGCAACTCATGGTCAGCATAACAGACTTAGAGCTCCTGGTTCTATTGGTGCTGCGTCATATCCAGCTAGAGTTTTTAAGGGTATGAAAATGGCCGGTAGAATGGGTACTGATCGTGTAACGGTTCAGAATCTAAGAGTTTTAAAAGTAGTTCCAGAAAAGAATCTTTTAGTAGTAAAAGGTTGTGTTCCGGGCCATAAGAATGCTTATGTAACCATACAAAGGTAGATGTAATGAAAATAGCAGTTTTAGATATTAAAGGAAAAGACACAGGTAGAAAGGCAAACCTTTCTGATGATGTTTTCGCTATAGAGCCTAATGATCACGCAGTATACCTAGATGTTAAGCAGTATTTGGCTCATCAGAGACAAGGTACGCACAAATCTAAGGAAAGAGCTGAGATCGCTGGTAGTACTAGAAAGATTAAGAAGCAAAAAGGTACTGGTACTGCGAGAGCAGGTAGTATTAAATCTCCGATTTTTAGAGGTGGTGGTAGAATATTCGGCCCTAGACCTAAAGATTATACTCAAAAGTTAAACAAAAATTTAAAGCGTTTGGCAAGAAAATCAGCATTGACTTTAAAGTCTAAAGAGAATGCGATTTTAGTAGTTGAAGACTTTGATTTTGATACTCCAAGAACTAAGGATTTTATTGATGTTTTAAAGACATTAGGTCTTGAGAATAAAAAATCTTTAATAGTGTTGGGTGATTCAAATAAAGGTGTATATTTGTCTTCGCGTAATTTTAAAGGCTCAGAAGTTATAACTAACTCAGAATTAAGTACTTACAAAATTCTTCATGCTAATAGCGTGGTATTGTTAGAGAGCTCTTTAGAGGGAATTGAATCGAATTTAAATAAACAATAATATCATGAGTGTGTTGATAAAACCAATTATAACGGAAAAAATGACTGCTGATAGCGAGTTGAATAACCGTTATGGATTCGTAGTTGACCCTAAGGCTAACAAATTGCAAATAAAAGATGCGGTTGAGGCTACTTATGGTGTTTCTGTGAAAAAGGTTCGTACAATGAATTACGGTCCTACAAGAAAATCCAGATATACGAAAACTGGTGTGCAACATGGAAAAACAAATGCTATTAAAAAAGCAATTGTTGATGTTGTAGAAGGTGATATTATCGATTTTTACAGTAATCTATAAAGACAAGAAATGTCAGTTAGAAAATTAAAACCAATCACTCCAGGACAGCGTTTTAGAGTAGTAAATGGATTTGACGCCATTACTGCTGATAAGCCGGAGAAGAGCTTGCTTGCTCCGTTAAAAAAGTCCGGAGGTAGAAACAGTCAAGGAAAAATGACCATACGCCAAAAAGGTGGAGGTCATAAAAGAAGGTATCGTGTAATAGATTTTAAGAGAGATAAGCAAGATGTGCTTGCTACTGTTAAAACTATTGAGTACGATCCAAATAGAACTGCATTTATTGCTCTTTTGGAATATGCAGATGGTGAGAAGCGTTATGTAATCGCTCAAAATGGTTTGCAAGTTGATCAGCAGGTTTCTGCTGGGTCTACTGTAGCGCCTGAGATCGGTAATGCATTACCATTAAGTGAAATTCCTTTAGGAACTATAATTTCATGTATTGAGTTAAGACCTGGTCAAGGAGCTGTTATGGCTCGTAGTGCTGGTACATTTGCTCAGCTTATGGCAAAAGACGGTAAGTTTGTTACTGTTAAGATGCCATCTGGTGAAACTAGATTAATTCTTTCTGGTTGTATGGCAACGATTGGGGCTATATCTAATTCAGATCATCAATTGCTGGTGTCAGGTAAAGCTGGTAGAAGTAGATGGTTGGGTAGAAGACCAAGAACTAGACCGGTAGCTATGAACCCTGTCGATCACCCAATGGGTGGTGGTGAAGGTAGAGCTTCAGGTGGTCATCCAAGATCGAGAAACGGAATACCTGCTAAAGGATTCAGAACTCGTTCTAAGACCAAGAGTACCAACAAGTATATAATAGAACGTAGAAAGAAATAAAAACTAGAAAGAAATGGCACGTTCACTAAAAAAAGGACCTTACGTTCACTATAGTTTGGAGAAGAAAATCCAACAAAGTGTTTCATCCGGTAAAAAAGCGGTAATTAAAACTTGGTCTAGAGCATCTATGATCACTCCTGATTTTGTTGGGATGACAATAGCGGTTCATAATGGAAAACAATTTGTACCTGTTTTTGTAACAGAAAACATGGTAGGACATAAACTTGGGGAATTTTCACCAACAAGATCTTTTAGAGGTCATGCAGGTGCAAAAAACAAAGGAAAAAAGTAAGCTATGGGAGTTCGTAAAAAACAGATGGCCGAAAGAATTAAGGCTGAGAAGAAGATGGTAGCTTTTGCTAAGTTGAATAACTGTCCTACTTCACCTAGAAAAATGCGATTAGTTGCAGATTTAATTCGTGGTGTAAAGGTAGAGCAAGCCTTAGCTATTTTAAGGTTTAACCCTAAAGAGGCTTCTAGAAAGTTAGAGAAATTATTACTTTCAGCTTTGGCTAATTGGCAAGCAAAAAATGAAGAGGCAAGTTTAGAGGATGCTGATTTAATTGTAGCTGAGATTAGAGTAGATAGTGGTGCAATGTTAAAAAGATTGCGTCCTGCTCCACAAGGTAGAGCACATAGAATTAGAAAACGTTCAAACCATGTTACATTGGTTTTGGGGTCAAAAAATATAACAGAAAACTAGAATGGGACAGAAAACAAATCCAATAGGAAATCGTCTAGGAATCATTAGAGGTTGGGAATCTAACTGGTATGGTGGTAACGATTACGGAGATAAATTGGCTGAGGATGATAAAATACGTAAGTATATTCATGCAAGACTTTCTAAAGCTAGTGTTTCAAGAGTTATAATTGAACGTACTCTTAAATTGATAACAGTAACCGTAACAACTGCTAGACCTGGTATTATTATCGGTAAAGGTGGTCAGGAAGTTGATAAGTTGAAAGAGGAGTTGAAAAAAATCACCAATAAGGAGGTTCAGATCAACATTTTTGAAATAAAAAGACCGGAGCTTGATGCTAATTTAGTAGCTGCAAGTGTAGCTCGTCAAATTGAAAGTAGAATTTCTTTTAGAAGAGCAATAAAGATGGCAATCGCTGCAGCAATGCGTATGAATGCTGAAGGAATAAAGATTCAAATCTCTGGTAGATTGAATGGTGCTGAAATGGCACGTTCTGAATCTTATAAGGATGGTAGAATTCCATTATCTACCTTTAGAGCAGATATCGATTATGCTTTACATGAGGCTCAAACTACATATGGTAAACTTGGAATTAAAGTTTGGATTATGAAAGGTGAGGTATATGGTAAAAGAGATTTATCTCCATTAGTAGGAATGCAAAAGGATTCTTCTAAAGGTGGTAAGCAAGAAGGTGGAAGAAAACAACGTCGTAGAAAGTAATTTTTAAAGAACTAAAGTAATGTTACAACCGAAAAGAACAAAGTTCCGTAAGATGCAGAAAGGCCGTATGAAAGGTCTTGCTGGAAGAGGACACCAACTTTCAAATGGTATGTTCGGTATAAAGAATGTTGATGATGCTGCATTTTTGACTTCACGCCAGATAGAAGCTGCTCGTATTGCTGCTACTAGATTTATGAAGAGAGAAGGTCAATTGTGGATTAAAATATTTCCAGACAAGCCGATTACTAAAAAGCCATTAGAAGTACGTATGGGTAAAGGTAAGGGTGCACCAGAATATTTCGTTGCCGTGGTTAAGCCAGGTAGAATTATGTTCGAAGTGGCCGGAGTTCCTTTGGAAGTAGCAAAAGAGGCTTTAAGATTAGCGGCTCAGAAACTTCCTGTTAAGACAAAATTCATTGTAGCTCGTGATTACGAGGCTGTAAATTAAACGTAAGGAATAATGAAAAAACAAGAGATTAAAGAAATGTCTGTGGAAGGACTTACGGAGAAATTGGCCGAGTACAAGAAGCAGCATGCAGATTTGAAAATGGCACATTTTGTAACACCGTTAGAAAATCCACTTCAGATTAGAAAAGTAAGGAGAACAGTAGCGAGATTAGCTACTGAATTAACTAATAGGGAGAACCAATAACTGGTGGGCTTTATGGAGAAAAGAAATTTAAGAAAAGAGAGAGTAGGAGTTGTTACTAGTAATAAAATGGAGAAATCTATTGTTATTGCTGAAGTGAAAAGAGTTAAACATCCTATGTACGGTAAATTCGTTTTGAAGACAAAGAAATATGTTGCACATGACGAAAAGAACGATTGTAACATTGGTGATACTGTAAAGATCATGGAGACAAGACCTATGAGTAAAACCAAATGTTGGAGATTAGTAGAAATCTTAGAAAGAGCTAAATAAGTTATGTTACAGCAAGAATCTAGACTAAAAGTAGCGGATAACACAGGAGCAAAGGAAGTTTTAACTATCCGTGTTCTTGGTGGTACCAAAAGAAGATATGCTTCAATAGGTGACAAAATAGTTGTTACTGTAAAGGAAGCTACTCCAAACGGAGGTATCAAAAAAGGTGCGGTTTCAACTGCTGTTGTAGTTCGTACAAAGAAAGAGGTTAGAAGGCCTGATGGATCTTATATAAGATTTGATGATAACGCTTGTGTGCTATTGAATCCTGCCGGAGAAATGAGAGGTACTCGTGTTTTTGGACCTGTAGCAAGAGAGCTTAGGGATAAGCAGTTCATGAAGATTGTATCATTGGCCCCAGAGGTATTATAATATAACGGACAAGATGAAAAAGTTAAAAATCAAAACAGGAGATACGGTAAGAATTACTGCTGGTGACCATAAAGGTACCGAAGGTAAAGTTATGCGTGTAAATCTTGAGAAAAATAAAGCCATCGTTGAAGGTGCCAATATGGTATCTAAACATGAGAAGCCTAGTGCTAAAAACCCTCAAGGTGGTATTGTAAAAAAAGAAGCTTTAATCCATATTTCTAATTTAGCCTTGATCGACAGTAAATCTGGAGATGTAACAAGAGTAGGTTACGAAATGAAGGATGGTAAAAAAGTTAGGGTTTCCAAAAAATCCAATGAAGTAATTTAGTTATGGCATACGTTGCAAGATTAAAGAAAGAGTATAAGGAGCGAATAGTAGCTGCCCTTACCGAAGAGTTTGGTTACAGTAATGTAATGCAGGTTCCTAAGTTAGAGAAGATAGTAATGAGTAGAGGTGTAGGTGCTGCTGTTGCTGACAAGAAACTTATTGACCATGCAATAGATGAAATGACTATGATAACGGGTCAAAAAGCCGTTGCTACTATGTCTAAGAAAGATGTTGCTGCCTTTAAGTTAAGAAAAGGTATGCCAATTGGTGCAAAAGTTACCCTTAGAGGTGAGCGTATGTACGAATTTTTAGACCGTTTGGTTACTTCTGCATTACCACGTGTTAGGGATTTTCAAGGTATCAAAGCTACTGGTTTTGATGGTCGTGGAAATTATAACTTAGGTGTAACGGAGCAAATTATTTTTCCTGAAGTTAATATTGATAAAATCAATAGAATTAACGGAATGGATATTACATTTGTAACTTCTGCAGATACAGACAAGGAAGCAAAATCATTATTAACAGAATTAGGTTTACCTTTTAAAAAGAATTAGTATGGCTAAGGAATCAATGAAAGCCCGTGAGAGAAAAAGGGAAAGAACTGTAGCAGTTTATGCTGAAAAACGTAAAGCTTTGAAAGAAGCTGGCGATTATGAAGCGTTACAGAGACTACCTAAAAATGCCTCTCCGGTACGTTTACATAATAGATGTAAATTAACTGGAAGACCTAAAGGTTACATGAGAACTTTTGGTATTTCAAGGGTAAAATTCAGAGAGATGGCTAATGCCGGTTTAATACCAGGTGTTAAGAAAGCTAGCTGGTAAGAAAAGAATTATTAATGGATTCAGGTTTAGCTTAAGTGCTGAAAACCGTTTCCGAATTATATACATATGGTAACAGATACTATTGCAGATTACCTAACGAGAGTTAGAAACGCAAGTAGAGCGGGACATAGGGTTGTTGAAATACCTGCGTCGAATCTTAAAAAAGAAATTACTAAAATATTATTCGATCAAGGATATATTTTAAGTTACAAGTTCGAAGAGAGCAAAGTTCAAGGGACTATTAAAATAGCCTTGAAATACGATAAGCTTACAAAAGAACCTGTTATCAAGAAAATACAGCGTATAAGTAAGCCTGGTCTTAGAAAATATGCAGGTAATGAAGATTTACCTCGTGTATTGAATGGTTTAGGTGTTGCTATCGTTTCTACATCTCATGGAGTAATGACAAGCAAGCAGGCAAAGGCAGAAAAAGTTGGTGGTGAAGTTTTGTGCTACGTTTATTAATTGATTAAAGATTTAGAAAATGTCTAGAATAGGTAATAATCCAGTCGCAATTCCTGAAGGAGTTACAGTTGAAATCAACGACAATATCATTTCTGTTAAAGGAAAGTTGGGTGAGTTGACTCAAGAGTTCTCAGGAGTATCGGTTAAAGTAGAAGACGGACAGGCTTTCGTAACAAGGCCATCTGATTCTAAGGAGCATAAAGCAAAGCACGGTTTATACAGATCACTTATCACTAATATGGTGGACGGTGTTTCTAAAGGATGGACCAAAGAATTAGAATTAGTAGGTGTGGGTTATAGAGCTAGTAATCAAGGACAGAAACTTGATTTGGCTTTAGGTTTTTCTCATAATATTGTATTTAACATTGCCTCTGAGGTAAAGGTTGAAACAATTTCTGAAAAAGGTAAAAATCCAATTGTAAAGCTTACTTCTCATGACAAACAATTAGTTGGTCATATTGCAGCAAAGATTAGATCTTTCCGTAGTCCGGAGCCGTACAAAGGGAAAGGAATTAAGTTTGTAGGTGAAATATTAAGAAGAAAAGCTGGTAAATCAGCTTAATAAAGGATATTATGGGATTATCAAAAACACAAAGAAAATTAAGAATCCGACGTAGAATACGTAAGGTTTCTTCTGGAACTGCAGTTAAACCAAGGTTGTCTGTGTTTAGAAGTAACAGCGAAATTTACGCTCAAGTTATAGACGACGTTAAAGGAGTCACTTTAGTATCCGCTTCTTCAAGAGATAAGGATATCGCGAAAGCAAAAGGAAATAAAACCGAGATTGCTGCTTTGGTTGGTAAAACAATCGCTGAGAAATCTGTAAAAGCTGGCTTAGATAAAGTCGCTTTTGATAGAGGAGGTAATTTGTATCATGGAAGAGTAAAATCTTTAGCTGATGGTGCAAGAGAAGCAGGACTAAAATTCTAATATACTAGTATGTTCCAAAAATATAAAAACGTAGAAACTGTTAAGCCAGGTGGTTTAGATTTAAAAGATAAATTAGTTGGTATTCAACGTGTAACCAAGGTAACAAAAGGTGGTAGAGCATTCGGTTTTTCTGCAATTGTTGTTGTAGGTGATGAGAATGGTGTTGTAGGTCACGGTTTAGGGAAATCAAAAGAAGTTGCTACTGCTATTGCAAAAGCAATTGAAGATGGTAAAAAGAACTTAGTTCGTATTCCTTTAAACAAGGGAACCTTGCCTCACGAGCAAAAAGGTAAATTTGGTGGTGCAAGAGTATATATTCAACCTGCATCTCATGGTACCGGTGTAATTGCTGGTGGTGCTGTAAGATCAGTATTAGAATCTGTAGGTGTACATGATGTATTATCAAAATCTCAGGGATCTTCAAATCCACATAATGTTGTAAAAGCTACATTCGATGCTTTATTACAACTTAGAGATGCAAAAACTATTGCTACACAAAGGGGTGTTTCTTTAGAAAAAGTATTTAAAGGTTAAGAGGAAAATTATGGCAAAGATTAAAGTTACACAAGTAAAAAGTGGAATTAAGAAACCTCAAAATCAAAAAAGAACTTTAGAGGCTCTTGGTTTAAAAAGAATAGGTCAGGTTGTAGAACACAATGATACACCTAACATTCTTGGAATGATAAATAAAGTTAAACATTTAGTTTCCACTGAGGAAGCTTAAATTTAGAATAAAATGGGTTTAAATAATCTACAGCCTGCAGAAGGTTCAGTAAATAGAGACGGAAAACGCCTTGGAAGAGGTCAGGGTTCTGGAAAAGGAGGAACAGCTGCAAGAGGTCATAAAGGAGCAAAATCAAGATCTGGTTATTCTAAGAAAATTGGTTTCGAAGGTGGTCAAATGCCTTTGCAGCGTCGTGTACCTAAGTTTGGTTTTACGAATATTAATCGTAAAGACTACCAAGGTATCAATATAGAGAAATTGCAAGAGCTTGTTGATAATAAGGTTTTAACTAATGAAGTTACTTTGGATCTTTTGATCGAAAATGGTTTAGTTGGTAAAAATGATTTAGTGAAAATTTTAGGAAATGGTGAGTTGAAAGCACCTCTGAAAATTTCAGTACATAAATTTACAGCATCTGCCAAAGCAGCGATTGAGGCAGCAGGTGGTGAAGCAATAAGTTTGTAAGCATAAACGAGAGCATGAAGAATTTTATTGATACAATATCCAATATTTGGAAAATAGAAGAACTAAGAAATAGAATTCTTATCACTTTAGGTCTTTTGTTAGTTTATCGTTTTGGTTGTCAAATCGTACTTCCAGGTATAGATTCAACACAATTAGGTGGTTTAACGGATAGTACTGACCAAGGTATTTTTGGTCTTTTAAATGCATTTACAGGAGGAGCTTTTGCTAATGCTTCTGTTTTTGCATTAGGTATTATGCCTTACATCTCCGCTTCTATTGTAGTTCAGTTGATGGGTATTGCAATTCCTTATCTTCAGAAATTACAAAAAGAGGGTGAAAGTGGTCGTAAGACCATTAATCAAATTACTAGATGGTTAACCATTGGTATTTGTATTGTTCAGGCTCCTGCATACTTATATGGCTTAGAAGCTTTTGGTGTAAGAGATAGTGCTTTCTTATTAGGTAAAGGATTAGATTTTATGGTGCCTGCAGTTATAATATTAGTGACTGGTACTGTATTTGCTATGTGGTTGGGTGAAAAAATTACTGATAAAGGTATTGGTAATGGTATTTCACTCTTAATTATGATTGGTATAATCGCTACAATGCCTCAGTCTTTTGTTCAAGAATTTATTTCAAGAACTACTGATAATAATGGTGGACTAATGTTTATTTTAATTGAAGTAATTGTTTGGTTCTTGGTTATTTTGGCTTGTATTCTTTTAGTAATGGCTACAAGGCAGATACCTGTTCAATACGCTAGAAGAACAGCTTCTGGTGGATATGAAAAGAATATCATGGGATCAAGACAATACATTCCTTTAAAATTAAATGCATCTGGAGTAATGCCAATTATCTTTGCACAAGCAATAATGTTTGTACCTGGAATGATAGGTGGTGCTTTTGATGACACTGCATTTGGTCAATGGATGCAAGTACAATTCAGTGATATATTTGGATGGGCATATAATTTACTATTCGCAATATTGATTATAATCTTTACTTATTTCTACACTGCAATTACGGTTCCTACCAATAAAATGGCAGATGACCTTAAAAGAAGTGGTGGTTTCATCCCTGGAATACGTCCAGGAAAAGAAACTGGAGATTATTTAGATAAGATTATGTCTTTAATAACGTTACCTGGATCTATTTTCTTAGCTTTGCTGGCTATTTTACCGGCAATAGTGGTGAAGTTGATGGATGTTCAAGCTGGATGGGCTTTATTTTACGGTGGTACCTCCCTTTTAATTATGGTTGGTGTAGCTATAGATACAGTGCAGCAGGTTAATTCGTATTTGTTGAATAGACATTATGATGGTTTAATGAAAACGGGTAAAAATAGAAAAGTAGCATAATTTATGGCTAAGCAGGCAGCAATAGAACAGGATGGATCTATCATCGAAGCATTATCAAATGCAATGTTTCGTGTAGAGTTGGAGAATGGACATGTGGTAACAGCGCATATATCAGGTAAGATGCGTATGCACTATATTAAACTATTACCTGGAGATAAGGTTAAATTAGAGATGAGTCCCTATGACCTTACTAAAGCAAGAATTACATATAGATACTAAGATACAAGATGAAAGTAAGAGCATCAGTTAAGAAGAGAAGTGCCGACTGCAAGATTGTTCGCAGAAAAGGCAGGTTGTACGTAATCAACAAAAAGAATCCTAGATTTAAACAAAGACAAGGGTAATTATGGCAAGAATCGCAGGTATAGATATACCAAAACAAAAGAGAGGTGTAATAGCCTTAACCTATATTTTCGGAATCGGAAGAAGTAGGTCACAAGAAATATTGAGTAAAGCCCAAGTTAGCGAAGATACTAAGGTTTCTGATTGGAATGATGATGAAATAGGTCGTATCAGGGAAGCTGCTTCTGAATTTGTAATTGAAGGTGAATTACGTTCAGAAACTCAGTTGAACATTAAGCGTTTAATGGATATTGGCTGTTATAGAGGTATTCGTCATAGATCAGGTTTACCTTTAAGAGGTCAGCGTACTAAGAACAACTCTAGAACTAGAAAAGGAAAGCGTAAAACAGTTGCTAACAAGAAGAAAGCAACTAAATAATAATTAGGTATGGCAAAGGCAAGTACTAAAGTTACCAAGAAACGTAAAGTTATAGTTGATTCTGTTGGTGAGGCGCACATAAGTGCATCTTTCAATAACATCATCATCTCTTTAACTAATAAAAAAGGAGATGTTATTTCTTGGTCATCTGCCGGTAAATTAGGTTTTAGAGGGTCTAAGAAAAATACACCTTATGCTGCACAAGTTGCTGCAGAAGATTGTTCTAAAGTTGCTCACGAAGCAGGTTTAAGAAAAGTTAAGGTTTATGTAAAAGGTCCAGGTAACGGAAGAGAATCTGCAATCAGATCTTTACACAATGCTGGTATCGAAGTAACAGAGATTATCGATGTTACTCCAATGCCTCACAATGGATGTAGACCTCCAAAGAGAAGAAGAGTTTAATTAATTACTATTATATTTCACCGAAAGTGTAGTTACGATTATCGAAGGATAAGCCTTAATTCATGATCTCACTTTCAAATTAAAAGAAAATGGCAAGATATACAGGACCAAAGTCAAAAATCGCCCGTAAATTCGGCGAAGCAATTTTCGGAGATGATAAATCTTTCGAAAAAAAGAATTACCCTCCAGGACAGCATGGTAATAACAGAAGAAGAGGTAAAAAATCTGAGTACTCTGTTCAATTAATGGAGAAGCAAAAAGCTAAATATACTTATGGTATTTTAGAAAAGCAATTCAGAAACTTATTCCAAACTGCGAAAAGAAAAGAAGGTGTTGCTGGTGAAATCTTACTTCAATTGTGTGAGTCTCGTTTAGATAACGTGGTTTATAGAATGGGTATTTCTCCAACTAGAAGTGGTGCAAGACAATTAGTATCTCATAGACACATTACTGTAAATGGTGAGTTGGTAAACATACCTTCTTATTCATTGAAAGCAGGAGATGTTGTTGGTGTTAGAGAGAAATCTAAATCATTACAAAGTATTCAAGATTCATTAGCTGCTAGTAGTGCAGTTTATGAGTGGATTTCTTGGAATAGTGAAAAGAAGGAAGGTACATATGTTACTATTCCGGAAAGATTACAGATTCCAGAAAATATCAAAGAACAATTAATCGTGGAGTTATACTCTAAATAAACAATACCTATCCAATTATGGCATTATTTAATTTTCAGAAACCCGATAAAGTAATAATGATCGATTCCTCTGATTTCGAAGGTAAGTTCGAATTTCGCCCTTTGGAACCTGGTTATGGATTAACTGTTGGGAATGCATTAAGACGAGTATTGCTTTCTTCTTTGGAAGGTCATGCAATTACTTCGGTTAGGATTGATAAAGTAGAACATGAATTTTCTACTATACCTGGCGTTGTTGAAGATGTAACAGAGATTATATTAAATTTGAAGCAGGTTCGTTTCAAAAAGCAAATAGAGGATTCTGAAGCTGAAGTGGTTTCAATTTCTGTAAGTGGTAAGAATCAATTAACTGCTGGTGATTTTCAAAAGTTTATTTCTGGATACCAAGTTTTAAATCCAGATTTAGTTATTTGTAATATGGATGCTAAAGTTAGTATCAATATGGAAATATCTATTGAAAAAGGTAGAGGTTATGTTCCTGCAGAGGAAAATAAAAAATCTGGTGCACCATTAGGTACTATAGCTGTCGATTCTATTTTTACACCTATTAAGAATGTAAAGTATAGTATTGAAAACTTTCGTGTAGAACAAAAAACTGATTATGAGAAATTAGTTTTTGAGATATCTTCAGATGGTTCAATTCATCCTAAAGATGCTTTAACTGAAGCGGCAAAAGTTCTTATTCATCACTTCATGTTATTCTCTGATGAGCGTATTACATTAGAAGCTGATGAAATTGCTCAGACAGAGACTTATGATGAAGAGTCTTTACACATGAGACAATTATTGAAAACTAAATTAGTTGATATGGACCTTTCTGTTCGTGCACTAAACTGTTTAAAAGCAGCTGAAGTTGATACTTTAGGAGATTTAGTTTCTTTTAATAAGAATGACTTAATGAAGTTCAGAAACTTCGGTAAAAAATCTTTAACAGAGCTAGAGGAACTTGTTATTAACAAGGGATTAAGTTTTGGAATGGATTTATCAAAATACAAATTAGATAAAGATTAAATAATCATATTTTGCTCCTCGTTCTGTCGAGTTTGGTAGCAAGATGATAAAATTGAAACATGAGACACGGTAAAAAAATTAATCATTTAAGTAGAAAAACTGCTCATAGAAAAGCGATGTTAGCTAACATGGCTTGTTCTTTGATCGAACACAAAAGAATCAACACTACAGTTGCTAAAGCAAAAGCTTTAAAGCAATTTATTGAACCTTTGATTACTAAATCAAAAGCAGAAAATAATGTTAGTGCAGAGAAAGGTACTCATAACAGACGTATCGTTTTCAAGAATCTTCGTGATAAGTATGCAGTTACTGAACTATTCAGTGTTGTATCTGAAAAGGTTGCGGATAGACCGGGAGGTTATACTAGAATTATCAAATTAGGTAATCGTTTAGGTGATAACGCTGATATGGCAATGATAGAATTGGTTGATTTCAACGAATTGTATAACGCTGGTAAGCCTAAGAAGAAATCTACTAGAAGAAGTAGAAGATCAGGTGGTAGTGATGCTGAAGTTGTTTCTGCAGAGAAAGAAACTAAGGTAGAAGAAGCTCAAACTGAAACAGAAGCTAAGACAGATGATTCTAAGGAATAAAATTGTCAATAAATATTAATAATGAAAAAGGATAAGCTTTCTAGCTTATCCTTTTTTTATGTTTTTTTGTGAACGAATAAATTATAAGACTAAAATGAAATATCAGACAAAGAGAAAAGCTATAATATTACTTGCAGATGGTACTATCTTTTTTGGAAAATCTGTTGGAGACAAAGAGGGTACTGCTTTCGGCGAAGTATGTTTCAATACTGGAATGACAGGATACCAAGAGATATTTACTGATCCATCATATTTTGGACAAATAATGGTTACTACCAATGCTCATATTGGTAATTACGGGGTAAATAAAGATGAAATAGAATCCGAGTCGATTAAAATTTCAGGTTTAGTTTGTAGAAATTTTAGCTATGAGTATTCCAGACCTTTGGCAGACGATAGTTTACAAGGTTTTTTAGATAAGAATGAGTTGTTTGCTATTTCAGATGTGGATACAAGAGCATTAGTTAGTTATATTAGAGATAATGGAGCAATGAATGCTGTAATATCAACTGACATTGAAAATATTGAAGACTTAAAAAAACGTTTAAGTGAAGTTCCAAGTATGGAGGGGCTAGAGTTGGCTTCTAAAGTTTCTACGACAGAACCATATTTTGTTGGTGACGAAAATGCAAACTTTAAAATTGCAGCACTTGATATAGGTATTAAGAAGAATATTTTACGTAATCTGGTTAAAAGAGGAGCTTATGTAAAGGTATTTCCTTACAACAGTAGTTTTGAAGATATGTCTTTTTGGAATCCTGATGCGTTTTTCATTTCAAATGGACCTGGAGATCCTGAGCCATTGGTAGATGCTATTGCTGCAGTTAAAAAAATGATTGAAACTGATAAGCCGCTTTTTGGTATTTGTTTAGGCCATCAAGTATTGGCATTGGCAAACGGAGTTTCTACTTATAAGATGCACAATGGTCATAGAGGTATTAACCACCCAATATTAAACCTTATTACAGGTAAAGGTGAAATTACTTCACAAAATCATGGCTTTGCTATAAATAGAGAAGAAACTGAGGCTAATGCTAATTTAGAGATTACGCATACACACCTTAATGATAAGACAGTTGCAGGGATTCGTATGAAAGATAAAAATGTATTTTCTGTTCAGTATCACCCAGAAGCTAGTCCGGGTCCGCATGATGCGGATTACCTTTTTGACGATTTTTTTAAATTAATTGAGAATTGTTCAAAACATAACGAAATAGTTTAAATAAACATTAATTAATTGGCAAATGTAGGGTTTGAACAAGCTTGTTAAAAACCTGCTTTTGTATCTTTACTTTTTAAACAAACAACTAATAAAAAGAATATAAATGAGTATTATATTAAATGTTCACGCAAGGCAAATATTAGATTCTAGAGGGAATCCAACAGTTGAAGTAGATGTAGTTACCGAAAACGGAGTAATGGGAAGAGCAGCAGTTCCTTCTGGGGCCTCTACTGGTGAGCATGAAGCTGTTGAATTACGTGATGGAGGTAAAGCTTTCATGGGTAAAGGAGTAACTAAAGCTGTAGATAACGTAAACAGCATTATAGCAGAGGAAATATTAGGAATGAGTGTGTTTGATCAGAATCTTTTAGATCAAACTATGATTGATTTAGATGGTACGCCAAATAAATCGAAGTTAGGAGCTAATGCTATTTTAGGTGTTTCATTGGCTGCGGCAAAGGCTGCCGCAAACGAATTAGGTCTTTCTCTTTTTAGATATATTGGTGGTGTTAGTGCTAATACGCTTCCTGTACCAATGATGAACATTATTAACGGTGGTTCGCATTCAGATGCACCTATCGCTTTTCAAGAGTTCATGGTAATGCCTGTTAAAGCAAAAAACTTTAGTCATGCAATGCAAATGGGTACTGAGATTTTCCATAACCTTAAAAAAGTATTACATGACCGTGGTCTTAGTACTGCGGTAGGTGATGAAGGTGGTTTTGCACCAAATCTTGCCGGTGGTACTGAAGATGCTTTAGATACTATTGCAAAAGCGGTTAAAAATGCAGGTTACACTTTAGGTGATGATGTAATGATTGCTTTAGATTGTGCCGCGGCAGAATTTTTCGTAGATGGTAAATATGATTACACTAAATTCGAAGGAGAATCTGGAGTTATAAGAACTTCTGAAGAGCAAGCTCAATACTTAGCTGATTTAAGTGCTAAATACCCAATTATCTCTATAGAAGATGGTATGGATGAAAACGATTGGGACGGATGGAAATCTTTGACTGATAAGATTGGAGATAAAGTTCAATTAGTTGGTGATGATTTATTCGTGACAAATGTTGAACGTTTGTCTACTGGAATCGAAAGAGGTATTGCAAATTCAATTTTGATTAAAGTAAATCAAATTGGTACATTGACAGAAACAATTGCTGCTGTTAATATGGCCAAAAATGCAGGATATACTTCAGTAATGTCTCACCGTTCTGGTGAAACAGAAGATAATACTATTGCTGATTTGGCTGTAGCATTAAACACTGGTCAAATTAAAACTGGTTCAGCATCAAGATCTGATCGTATGGCTAAATACAACCAATTACTTCGTATAGAAGAAGAATTAGGTAGCACAGCTTACTATCCACAAGAAAAAGCCTTTAAGTTAGGTTAATTCTTATGTGAAATATATAATCAAGCCTTTCTCTCGAGAAAGGCTTTTTTTTTTGGCGTACTTCAAAACTTTAACTACCTTTTGAGAATAAACCAATAATAACCTCTCTTTGTTAGCGTATGAATAATTTTCTTTTTGTTTCCGCAGAGAATGATGCTATTCCTGATTGTAAAGCTGGTGGAATGGGTGACGTGGTTAGAGACGTGCCTAGAGAGATATCGAAACGAGGAGATAAAGTTCACGTAGTCGTACCTTCATATTCTAGACTACATAAAAATGGAATCTTTAAGACTAAACTTGAATTTAGTCTAAGGGGTATGCCGTATACGGCAGAATTGTATGAGGTGATACCTAAAAGAGTCGATAAAAATATCACTCATTATGTTATTCACCATCCTGAAATATCTGAAGGTGGTATAGCTCATATTTATCATGATGATCCTACCGAACCTTTTTTTAATGATTTTATAAAGTTTATTATTTTTTGTACAGCTACAGCTGAAGCAATTAAAATTGGAGCCTTTGGTGATTTAGATATCGTTCATATGCATGACTGGCATTCTGCAGCGCTCTTATTTATAAGAACATATCACCCGCAATATCAGGATTTAAAAAAGATGCGATATGTGTATACGATTCATAATCTAGCCATACAGGGTATTCGTCCTTTTTACAATAATTATGCCTCAGTAAATCATTGGTTTCCAGAAATTCAATTAGATCATAAAGCTTTGATGGATCCACGTTACCAAGATTGTATAAATTTAATGGCAGTGGGTATTCGTTTTGCAGATGCGGTTCATACAGTTTCTCCATCTTACAAAGAAGATGTTCTTTTACCAAGTAGAAGACCTGAGTTTATTGGAGGTGAAAGTTTAGAAGAAGATTTAATAAAGGCAGATAATGAAGGTAGACTTTTCGGTATCTTAAATGCCAGTAACTACGGTAATATTAGAATTGCAGAAAAGGGATTTTTATATAGAAATACGGTTAAAGCTATTTTTAGATGGCTTCAAGAAAATTCCAAGAAATATAAAGCTGATTTTCTCGCGCATACAGGAGAAAAAATCATGCAGTTTGTTGGTAATAGACCAAAATTCATAGTTTCTAGTGTGGCGAGATTAACGGAACAAAAGTTCTATTTCTTAAAACGATCGCCTGAAGCATTTGAGAAAATGTTGGCTAGGTTAAATGAAATTGATGGTATATTTATTTTATTAGGTACTGGCGATCCAGATTATGAAGAATTTTTTCGTCATATGAGTTATCATCATAAAAATTTTGTGTTTACAAATGGGCAATCAGAAGATTTGATTGATTCAATGTACCTAGAAACAGATTTGTATTTTATGCCTAGTTTATTTGAGCCATGTGGTATTAGTCAAATGTTGGCGATGAGAAACGGTAACCCATGTTTGGTACATCATACAGGCGGACTAAAAGATACTGTAGATCACTTAAAAACAGGATTTGTTTTTGGTGGTGATACCTACGATGAGCAAATTAGTAATATGGTGAAAAGTTTTGATGAGGCTTTGACCTTATGGGAGAACGATAAACCAGCTTGGAAAAAGATAAAAGCGAATGCAAAAAAGGCGCGTTTTACTTGGGAAAAATCTTTAGATGCATATTATGAGTCACTATATCTGTTGTAATGAAAGCTATTCATAGGACTTATTGTTAATTTTACCCAAAACAGATTTTTCAAATTGGTAAACCACTCTTGTTTTGTTAACTTTACGAGAAGTATTTAAAACGTAAAAAGAAAAATGTCAGACAAAGCTATTTTAGAATATAATGGTGAAAAATATGAGTTTCCTGTAATTAAGGGAACCGAAAACGAACTTGCAATAGATATCAAAACTTTGCGTTCGGCTACCAATGGAATTATAACTATTGATCCAGGTTTTAAAAATACAGGATCTTGTGAAAGCGCTATTACTTTTTTAGATGGTGAAAAAGGAATTTTACGTTACAGAGGTTACTCAATTGAAGAATTAGCTGAGAAAGCTGATTTCTTAGAAGTAGCTTATGCTTTAATATTTGGTGAATTGCCAAATACAGAAGAACTAGCAAAATTTCATAAAGACATTAAAGACGAATCTCATGTAGATGAAGAGATGAAAAAGATTTTGGATGGTTTTCCAAAATCAGCACATCCAATGGGTGTATTGTCTTCTTTGACTAGCGCATTAATTGCATTTAACCCTTCAACGGTTGATGTAAGTTCTGATGAAGATATGTACCATGCAATTGTACGTATACTTGCTAAATTTCCAGTTCTTGTAGCTTGGACTTTACGTAAAAAGAAAGGTCTTCCATTAGATTATGGTGATGATAGTTTAGGCTATGTAGAGAACATTCATAAAATGATGTTTAAGCGTCCAAATCAAGATTATAAAAAGAATAAGGTTGTTATAGAGGCACTAGATAAATTATTGATATTACATGCTGATCATGAGCAAAATTGTTCAACTAGTACGGTGCGTATCGTAGGTTCTTCTCATGCTGGTTTATTTGCATCTTTATCTGCAGGTATATCTGCACTTTGGGGTCCATTACATGGTGGTGCTAACCAAGCGGTATTAGAAATGCTTGAAGCTATTGAAGCTGATGGTGGCGATACTAAAAAATACATGGCTAAGGCTAAAGATAAGTCTGATCCTTTTAGATTAATGGGCTTTGGACATAGGGTGTATAAAAACTTCGATCCTCGCGCTAAGATTATTAAAGTAGCTGCAGATGAAGTACTGGCAGATTTAGGTATAGATGACCCAATTCTTGAAATTGCAAAAGGTTTAGAGAAAGAAGCACTTGAAGATCAGTACTTTGTTGATAGAAAACTATACCCTAATGTAGATTTTTATTCTGGCATTATATATAGAGCTTTAGGTATTCCAACAGAAATGTTTACAGTAATGTTCGCTTTAGGTAGATTACCTGGGTGGATTGCTCAGTGGAGAGAAATGAGATTGAACGGTGAACCAATTGGTAGACCAAGACAAGTATATACTGGTGAAAATTTAAGATCTTTTGTCGAACTGGACAAAAGGTAGATTGCTACCGTTATCAAAAAAACAAAAAGCTCTTTTAATTTTTAAAGGGGCTTTTTTTTATGCTTTTTTTTAATTCATATTTAAATCAATACTTATGTTGCAGTTACATATCAAAGATGAAGTTTCACAGTTAAAAGCAGTTGTATTAGGTATAGCTAAGAGTTCTGGACCTACACCAACTATTGAAGAAGCTTATGATCCAAAATCGGTAGAACATATAAAGGCTGGTACATACCCAATTGAGGCAGATATGGTCGCTGAAATGGAAGGTTTTAGAAAAGTGTTCGAGAAATATGATGTTAAGGTCTTTAGACCAGAAGTTCTTGAAAACTGTAATCAAATATTTACTAGAGATATTGCTTTTGTTATTGAAGACAAACTCATCAAAGCAAATATACTACCTGACAGAGAACAAGAAGTAGAAGCAATTTTACATGTTTTAGATAAGATTGATGATGATAATATTTTAACTCCTCCAGAAGACGTTCACGTTGAAGGCGGTGATGTTATGCCATGGAACGATTATATTTTTGTTGGCACCTATACTGCACCTGACTATTCATCTTATATAACGGCGAGAACAAATAAAGCTGCAGTAGCATATTTAACAAAGCAATTTCCAAGTAAAACAGTGAAGTCATTTGAATTAAGAAAGTCTAATACTGTTGCGCAAGAAAATGCATTGCATTTAGATTGCTGTTTTCAACCTTTAGGAAAAGGAAAAGCAATCTTACATAAAAATGGCTTTTTGGTAGAAGAGGAGTACCAATGGTTGGTAGATTTCTTTGGAAAAGAAAATGTCTTCGAAATAGATGCCAATGAAATGTACCATATGTATAGTAATGTGTTTTCTATTTCACCAGAGGTTGTAGTCTCTGAACGTAATTTTACCCGTCTTAATAATTGGCTGCGTGAACAAGGTTTTACAGTAGAAGAAATTGTGTATGCCGAAATTTCAAAGCAAGAAGGGCTTTTACGCTGTAGTACTCTGCCTTTAATAAGAGCTTAATTTTAAAGATTTACAAAAAATAAAATTAATTAGTACCCCTATGCAAATAACAAATACCATACTCATGATTCGTCCGGTGTCGTTTAGAATGAACGAGCAGACCGCTGTCAATAACTATTTTATGGAAGATATTGATTTGAAGAATTTAGAGATAAATCAGAAAGCTCAAGAAGAGTTTGATGCCTTTGTATCCGTATTAAAAAATAAAGGTGTTAATGTTATCGTTGTTCAAGACACTAAAGAACCAGACACTCCAGATAGTGTTTTTCCTAATAACTGGATCTCTTTTCATTCTAACGGAACTGTTGGTGTATATCCGATGTTTGCGGAAAATAGAAGAAATGAAAGAAGAGAAGATATTTTTGAGATATTAGAACAAAGCGGTTTTAAGATTAATGATGTCGTAGATTACACCTCTGCTGAAGAAGAAGGGTTTTATCTTGAGGGTACGGGAAGTATTTTGTTAGATAGGGTAAATAAAAAGGCATATTGCGCATTGTCTGAGCGTGCAGATGAAGATCTATTTATAGAATTCTGTGAAGATTTTGATTTCTTTCCGGTAATATTCACTGCAAATCAGTCAGTTGATGGTAAGCGATTACCTATTTATCATACCAATGTAATGATGGCTTTGGCTGAGGATTTCGTGGTTATTTGTTCAGCTACGATTGATGATAAGAAAGAACGTAAGAATGTCTTAGATCATCTTAAAAACGACGGAAAAGAAATTATATCTATCACTGAGCAACAAATGCATCATTTTGCAGGAAATATGTTGCAAGTTTTAGGGTCTGATGATAAGAGATATATGGTAATGAGCTCTGCTGCGTACCACAGTTTATCGCCAGAGCAAATTACTCAGATAGAAAATCACTGTGCAATTTTACATAGTTCATTACAGACAATTGAAACTTGTGGTGGCGGTAGTGCAAGATGCATGATGGCAGAAGTTTTTCTTCCGAAGAGCTAAACAGATTCAAGTTAGTTTCTAATTTAAAATTTTAATGAGTTAAGTAAGAGTAATGCTTTTATTATCTTCATAGCTATCGTATTTTAATATTTTAATATTTTGACATTTTAATATAATATATGAAGCAGAAATCAGCATATACTTTTTTGATAGTAACAATTATAGGGGTGTTACTGGCATTTGCAGGATATCCTAGTATATCAGACTATGAGATAGTTCAAGCTGACAAAGAAGGTGAAGTAACTTCTGATGATTCTTATAATAAGATGATGGATGTGCTTACCCATCAACGTTGTATGAATTGTCACCCTAGTGATCACATACCAAAACAGGGGGATGCTAGTCATCCACATCATTTTGGAATGGCTAGGGGTGAAGATGATCATGGCTTTGAAGCAACGAGCTGTAATACCTGTCATCAATCAGAAAATAATTTAAATTCGGGTGTTCCCGGAGCTCCTCATTGGGCATTGGCTCCGGCTTCAATGGCTTGGGAAGGACTCACCCGAGAACAAATTGCAACACGTTTGCTTGATAAAAGAACGAATGGCAATCGAAGTCATCAAGAACTTATTGAGCATATGACTGAAGATGATTTGGTACTATGGGCTTGGGAACCAGGTGTAGATGCTGATGGTGAAACAAGAACAATACCACCAGTTTCAAAAGAAGAATTTAAAAAAGCGGTTGAAAATTGGTTTGCTGACGGAGCAATAATCCCTTCTAAATAATATAACCTTATGGAAATTTTATTGACTATAAATGGTAATCTAAGAACTGTTAATGTAGCAGATGAGAATACCCCTTTGCTTTGGGTCGTTAGAGATACTTTAGATCTAAAAGGTACTAAGTTTGGATGTGGAAAAGCGGCTTGTGGAGCATGTACCTTACTTGTAGATGATGACGCTGTGCGTTCTTGTTCTTATCCCGTTAAATTTGCTGAAGGAAAAAAAGTAACCACTATTGAAGGTTTAGGGGATCGAGAGAATCCCCATCCTGTTCAACAGGCATGGATAGAAGAGATTGTACCGCAATGTGGCTATTGTCAACCTGGTTTTATGATGGCAACGGCTGCCTTATTAATTAAAGTGCCTAAACCAACTGATGAAGATATTGATAATAATATTATAAATGTATGTCGCTGCGGCACCTATTATCGAATGCGAAAAGCCATACATAAAGCTGCGACGTTACAAGCCGAGAAGGTAATTAATGAATCTAAAGAGGTGTAATCGATGGCTGATAAAGAAAAAGATTCAAAGAAAGTGTCTAGAAGAAAGTTTTTAGTCAAAGGCGGATTAGGAACTATAGGTGTTGTTGCCATTGGAGCCTACTTATTTAGAAGTCCTATTCGGCGTCAAATTTTAGGTGTGGTTAATTCACTTGAAGCGCCTTATTTAGATAATATAGACCAACCTATGATTTGGTTTGAGGTCACTTCTGATAATAATATTTTGTTACATTCTCCCAAAATGGAAATGGGGCAGGGTACATTTACTGGTATTGCCCAAATGGCTGCTGAAGAATTGTCGGTATCTATGAATCAGATTCGGGTAGTACATGCTGCTTCTTCAACTGGTAATGTAGATAGTTTTGCTACTGGAGGCAGTACTTCTATTTCTGGACTATGGAAACCGTTAAGAGAGCTTTCTGCTATGCTTAGGGTGATGCTTTTAAAAGAAGCTGCTTTTAAGATGAATGTAGGTGTAGATCAGCTTGCTGTCGTAGATGGCGTTATATCCGGCAACGGAAAAACATTGACTTATGCTCAAGCGGCAGAAGGAGTTGAGAATTGGGAAGTGCCAGATGTTCCTGTATTGAAAGATGCTAAAGATTATAAATATATAGGTAAACCAATTGCTAGAGTTGATTTGGATGCGAAAGTATATGGAGATCCAATATTTGGGATGGATGCTGAAATGCCAGATATGCTTTATGGTGCTGTGGTAAGACCTTCAAAAATAGGGTCAACTTTTGTCAGTGCAGATACAAAAGCAGCAGAGAGTATGCCTGGTGTGGTTAAAATTGTGGTAGAAGAAGATTTTGTAGGTGTGGTGGCAAAATCTATGATTGAAGCTGAAAATTCTAAAGATGCTATCAATGTAACTTGGGATAGTTATGATAACCTAAATACCGATGCAATCGTAAAAATGATGACTGTCGGTAACGGAAAGTCTTCGGTGATACAGCAGAACGGAGATTCTTTTGATGATCAAGATGAAGTAGTTACTTTAGAATTTAGAAGTCCTATAGGGGCGCATGCTCAAATTGAACCAAATGGTGTTGTTGCTTATGTTGATGGTGATAGTGCTACTATAAAAATATCGACTCAAGTTGTAGGTCTTACTAGAAAAGAGGTTGCCAAGCGTTTAGATTTAGATGTAGAAAAAGTCAATGTCATTCCCACTTATTTAGGTGGTGGTTTTGGTAGAAGATTACATACACCACATGCTGTTCAGGCTGCTATTATGTCTAAAGCTGTCGGTAAACCTGTGAAGTATTTCTTTAGTAGAAAAGAAGAATTTCAACATGATATGTTTAGACCGCCTACACATCATGTTATTAAAGGAAAATTAAATACGGAAGGTTATTTAGATGGACTAGAACATCAATTCGTGAGTGGCGATGTTGCTACCGATTCTGCTCTAATACCTAATGCGCTTACCAACTTTTTGGGTGCAGATGTTGGTGCTATTCGTGGCGGATTCATTCAATACACTGCTATACCGAATTTTAAAGCGGAGTGCTGGCATGTAGCGTTGCCTTTTGCTACTAGCTGGTGGCGTAGTCTAGGATTGTTAGCCAATACTTTTGCTATGGAAAGTTTTATAGATGAAATGGCGCTAAAAGCGAACAAGAATGCAGTCGATTTTAGATTGCATCAAATAGCAGATGAACCAATTGACATTCGTCTAAAAAATGTAATCAAAGTCGCTGCGGAAAAAGCTAATTATAGTGAAGAAGTAAAAGATGGTCGTGCTATGGGTTTTGCAGCATCAATAGATGCAAATACACCATGCGCGCAGGTAGCAGAGGTTTCTATTGTTGATAATGAGATTGTAGTGCATAAAGTAACGGTTGCCATGGATCCAGGTTTAGCGGTTAATCCTGATCAGATTAGGGCTCAATGCGAAGGTTGTGTAATTATGGGGATGAGTGCCGTACTTTATGAGCAAATGTTTGTGGTAGACGGCGAATTAACTCCAACAATATACGGACCATATCAAATGGCTTTAATGAAGAATGCACCAAAAGAAATTGATGTGGTTTTGCTACAGGGTAAAGATACTCCAGGTGCAGTAGGGGAGCCGCCTCTAGGACCAATTGGTGCCGCTATTGCCAATGCTGTTAGACGCTTAACAGGAGAACGCTTAACTGAGTTGCCTTTAAAGCTTTCGAAGAAGGCTTAATAGAACAATTTAATTATTGATTAGCATTTTTCTGATTAGCGATATTTTTAATCATGCCACCAAAAATGAAATAGTGTAACGGTACTATGCTGTACCAATATAATCTACCTCTTAAACCACGTGGTCTAAAGGTTGCAGTTTGATGTAGCACATTGTCTTCATCAATTTTAAACTCTAACCAAGCTTCGCCTGGTAGTTTCATTTCGGCAAATAGCAGTAGTCTCTTTGCCTTTTTATCGGCTAATAATACCCGCCAAAAATCTAGTGAATCACCAGCAAATATTTTATGAGCATGCGTTCTGCCACGTCTTAAGCCAACACCGCCAGAAAGCTTGTCCAAAAATCCACGAATTTTCCATAGCCAATTGCCATAATACCATCCAGTTTCACCGCCAATGCTCCAAATACGTTCTAAAACTTCCTCAGGATTTGAAATTTTTACTTGTTTATAATCCTTAAGTACTCCAAATTTGGGGACTTGTATATGCTTTTCAAGATTATCTACAAATCGTCCGCTAATCATACTATCCTTCCAACTACTTATTACTAAGTTTTGTTCGATTTTTTTAAAGGCTAAATCAATTGCTTCTTTGTAGGTGTGTGGAGTAATGCCAAGAATATCTTGTAATCGTGTGTCTTTTGCCACTACTTCAATCTTCATACTATCTACCAGATTCAAAGCTAGTTTGTATGAGGTTGAGGTTACAAAATATAACCAGTAAGAAGATAGTTTAGGGGTCATAACTGGTACGGTCCATATCCAGTTTTTAAATCCTCTAACTTCTGCATATCTATGTAGCATTTCTTTATAGGTCATTACATTGGGTCCGGCAATGTCGAAAGAGTCGTTATACGTTTTTTCATTTCCTAATACACCTGTTAGAAATGCAATGACATCACGTATGGCAATAGGTTGCGTTTTTGTTAATACCCATTTCGGCGTAATCATCACAGGTAATTTTTCGCACAAATCACGAATAATTTCAAAAGAAGAACTTCCAGATCCTACAATGATACCAGCTCTTAGTACCGTTAATTTGAAATTACCTCGATATAAAATATCTTCTACATTTTTTCTAGATTGTAGGTGTTTGGAAAGGTTGTTGTCATTCACAATTCCGCTCAAATAAATTACTTGTTTAATTTGAGTTTCAGCAACATACTTGTTGAAGTTTTCAGCAGTTTTAGCCTCCATTTCATCAAAGTCTTGTGTTGACGAACTCATAGAGTGAATTAGAAAATAGGCAGCATCAATGTCTTTTGGTACTGCATTTTCTTTAGGTTCTTCTAGAAAGTCAATTTCAATGACATCTATTTGTTGCCTAGTCTCTTTATCTACAGAAAGTCTGGTTTCATCTCTTACAGCACAGACAATCTCATGCCCCATTTCTAAAAGCTGCGGTAGTATGCGCATACCTATATAACCATTGGCTCCTGTAAGTAGTATTTTCATTATTTAGGTATTTCGTACATTTTAAAAATGTAATAAAGTGGCGCAATGGTTACAAATGCAACAATGAGTGCGGTGATGATGGTGAAGTTAAAACCCAAGTTTACTTCGAAAGCTTGTGTAATAATTTCTATTAGTATAGGTGTTAGCATTATTGATATGGCTAGGCTTAAATAAACCAACATCTGTAAAGACATTTTATAAAGTTTAGGAGCATTTCTTTCGGATACATTGACAGGATAATTCATGTTACTAGGTTTTACCTTTTTTATTACAAGGTTTAGCAAGAAATAAATTATCAAAGTCAACACAGGAAATGTCCAAATAGAATCTTTAGAACCATAACCATTAATTTCTCCTTTAAAATTAAAATGACTGGGAATTTTATTTGGTAAATCAATGTAAAAAATTGCAACAAGTATAAAATTTAGAAAGACGATAAACCACCCTAGCCGTAAGAGGTTAAGTTGATTTTTAGTTGGTTTTATATCTGCTTTAGGTAAATTCATAAATCTTCAATAGAGGTTGGTGCGTTATCAGCTTTGTAGGCTAGTATTTTCTTAAAGAATTTCTGAACAGCTTTGGTGTCAGATTCCACTTTTATAAAATGGTTGTCGCGGTATATGGAATATACTGATGCTTCGCCCTTATACATTGATAGTTTGTAATAGGGTATTACCAATACATATGATTCTAAAAGCGATCTAAAACCAACAATAATACCTTTGGGTCTCATTTCAATATTACAGACATCTCTATTATTGTCCAGAATTAGTAGATTTCGTATCTCAACACTTGTATTTGTAATAATGAGTTTAGGGGAGCCAATACCACCCATTGCCCAACGTTCTTTCAATGTAAAAGGCTTGCCTACCTGATCGTCGATTTTTCTGGTAATCTCTTTATTCTTGTAAGAAACGTTCGTGAGCATGCGTATTTAATTGCATTGTTTTTATTAAAGTTAAACAAATGGTGAATGAATGCCGAATCTGTTTACCTTAAAAGCCTAAAAAATGATTAGTTTTGCAGCCTTAATTAAACGTTTTGGTGAATATTCAAGAGGTACTATCAGATAAAGTAAAAGAAGCGGTAAAATCTATTTTTGACAAGGAATTGCCAAATGTAGAATTTCAACCTACCCGTAAAGATTTTGAAGGAGATGTCACGATAGTGGTTTTCCCAATGTTGCGCGTGGTAAAGGGGAATCCTGTTCAAATTGGTGAGCAAATTGGTGCTTACTTGCAAGAACATGTAGATGCTGTTGCTGGTTTTAATGTGATTAAAGGATTCTTGAATATCGTTATCAATGATGGTTTCTATTTAGATTTTTTCAATTCGATTTTTTCAGAGAAGAATTTCGGATTTGTAAAAGAGTCTGATGATGCGGTTATGGTAGAATATTCTTCTCCGAATACCAATAAGCCATTGCACCTTGGGCATATTCGTAATAATTTATTAGGATATTCTGTTGCTGAAATTTTAAAGGCATCTGGTAAGAAAGTGTACAAAACTCAGATTATTAATGACCGCGGAATTCATATTTGTAAAAGTATGGTGGCTTGGCAGAAATTCGGAAACGGAGAAACACCTGAATCTACAGGTCTTAAAGGAGATAAGCTAGTCGGTAATTATTATGTGGCTTTTGATAAAGCGTACAAAGAACAAATAGCAACATTAGTAGCTGAAGGTACTGACTTGAAAGTAGCGGAAAAAGAAGCGCCTATTTTGCTAGAAGCTAAAGAAATGCTTTTGAAATGGGAAGCTGGAGATGCCGAAACAGTAGCACTTTGGAAAACCATGAACGGATGGGTGTACAAAGGTTTTGAGGTTACTTACAAGAATTTAGGAGTCGATTTTGATAACCTTTACTATGAAAGTGATACCTACCTTTTAGGTAAAGATGTTGTTGCTGAGGGATTAAAAAAAGGAGTTTTCTTTAAAAAAGAAGATGGTAGTGTTTGGATAGATTTAACCGAAGACGGGCTAGATGAGAAAATTGTTCTTCGTTCAGATGGTACTGCGGTTTACATGACCCAAGATATTGGTACAGCGATACAACGTGTAAAAGACCACCCAGATGTAAATGGTATGGTGTACACTGTTGGTAATGAGCAAGATTACCACTTTAAAGTATTATTCTTAATACTACAGAAACTTGGTTTCTCTTGGTCTAAAAAACTACATCACCTAAGTTATGGTATGGTAGATTTACCTAGCGGAAAAATGAAAAGTAGAGAAGGTACTGTTGTTGATGCCGATGATTTAATGGCTGATATGACCCAAACTGCCGCTACAATTTCTGAAGAGCTAGGTAAGCTTGAAGATTATAATGAAACCGAAAAGCAATCGCTTTATAAAATGATTGGTTTAGGTGCTTTAAAATATTACATATTAAAAGTAGATCCTAAGAAACGAATCTTATTTGACCCTGAAGAGTCGGTAGATTTTCAAGGGAACACTGGTCCGTTTATTCAATACACTTATGCACGTATTCAGTCTATCTTAAGAAAGGCAGAAAGCATGGCTATCGATATTTCTAAGGATGCCAAGGTTACAGAATTACACGGAAAAGAAAAGGAGTTGATTAAGCAACTTCAAATTTTCCCAGATATCATTCAATTAGCTGCGGAGAATTATAGTCCTGCATTGATAGCTAATTATACTTATGATTTGGTAAAAGAATTTAATTCGTTCTACCAGCAAGTTTCCATACTTGGGGAATCTGACGATGAGAAAAAAGTTTTACGTGTTCAGTTATCTAAGAAAGTTGCTGAGGTTATACAAGATGCATTCAAATTATTGGGTGTTGAGGTGCCTGAGCGTATGTAATTTTAAAAACTGATACGTATGCTTGCATTAGGAGTTATGCCTAATGATAAGCGTTCTATAGTTTCAATGGTGCTATCATTTTGTAGTCTGTAATAGGTATTCAATGTGTTTCGCCTATTGGTGAAATTTAATACCGATACTCCAAAAATAGCATTCGTTTTATCACCTATTTTTAAGGTGTAATTTGCTGAAGCATCTGCCCTAAAGTATTCGGGTAGTCTACTGCTATTGGGCTCTTCGTAATTTATTTCGGTAGGGAAAACGGTTTCATTAATAGGTTCGTTCTCGTTAGGTTGTGTAAAGGGTTTTCCTGATTTGTAATTTAAACCAACACCTAATTTAAGATCACCGATGGTATAGTTGCCAGCTAGGGTGATTGCATGCCTAACATCTAAATTGTTCGGAAAAGTAGCCGGTGCCAAAACATCAAACGTATAATCGTTTTTATTATAGGTGTAACTAAACCAAGCACTGTAATGGTTGTTCTTTGTGTTAATTAAAAATTCTGCGCCCTTAATTGCATATGAGCCAATCTCGCCATTAAATTGATTCTGATTTTGGAAACCTTGCGTGTATACATTTATACCGTTTACTTCTTTGTAAAAAGCATCTATACCTACATATAATTTATTGGTGTCATAATTAAAACCAATAGAGCCTTGCTTACTTTTGGTGATGGGTAGGGCGTCACCGTCAGAAAGAATCCATCTTCTTTTCTCTATGCCTAGAAAGTTTTGTTCTAGGTCAATAATCTGATTGGTAACCTGACTCTTATATTCCCCCAATATCTCAGTTTTAAAATTAGGGAGTAGCTCATAGCTGATATTAATGCGAGGTTCAAAAATGTATTCTTGAAACGTATCAAGGTTTTCTATATGGTTTAATCGACCTCCAATGAACCCAGTTAATTTCTCATCTTCTGAGCTATAGGCGATTTCACTGAATAATCCGTGTTTACGTATTACGCCTTTTATATTGCTTGCAAACGGTGGTTGATTAACATTGGTGGTGTTTTCAATTCCTGTTTCGGTAAATTCATAACCGTTCATCCAATTTATATGATTTCCTAATTTGTAATAGGTGGTGAGTTTTATATTCGATTCTTTTACTAGATTATTTTGTTCTAACTGCTGCGCATCATTGTTAGATATGGATAGGGCATCTAGGTCGTATTGCGTGTAATAGAAACTTAATTGAGACGAAAAATCATCTGTCCATTCGCTTTGTAATTCACCACCAATAGAAAAATTATCCTGATTCAAATTACTTCTGTTTGGAGCAAGTGTATCATTAGCTGTTTCAATATAATTAAGATTATTGCTCATATTTATTAAGCTGACACTTGCTTTATGGTACGGATTGATTTCATACATAAACTTAGCTGTGAAATCATAGAAATAGAATTCACTTTCACTATTTACTTCGGTATCTTGAAATGCTTTTTCTGAAAATTTAGTGTACGTGGGTGTGTTTAAGAAATCGGTATATGATCGGCGGGCAGAAACTTGTACTGCCATGTTATCTTGAATCGGGATTACTCCAAAAACATCTCCAGAAATTAAATTGAATCCAGCTCCTCCACTGAAATTTAAAGGTAAATCTTGTGTGGTACGCATGCTCAAAGTTCCGCTAATACCGTCACTATATAGGGCAGATGTACCATTTTTGATGATGGTTACTTTTTCTGTAACGTACGGATTGAATGCTGATATTAATCCGAAAAAATGTCCGGTTTGGTACATTTTTATTCCGTCCCAAAGAATAAGATTCTGGTCGTTTGTTCCGCCTCGTATGTTGATGTCAGATACGGTTTCATCAACACTTTTAATTCCCGGTAAAGCTTGTACAGTCTGCAGAATATCGGGTTCACTAACTCCCGGTAGAATTCCGAATGCTGAGGGATACAATTCGATACTTGCGTTATTAAGTTTTTTAAGTCCCGTCGTTAAAAATTGGGTGACAACGACTTCATCTAACTCTTGATAGCTGAGTGCCATGGCAATGGTTTTGCACTCGGTGGTTTTTACAAGTTCTTTCGCTTCAATAAAAATGGGCTTATAGCCAAGGTGTTTTATATGCACTAATGAATTTAAGGGGACATTTTCAAAGCTGAATGAACCATTACCATCTGTAATGCCAGATAAGTTAGATTCATAAATTTCAACCGTGGCACCAGGAATATTGTTTTCTTCAAAATTGTCGAAAACAAAACCACAAATAGAAATAGTGGTAGTTTTGGTTAAGGTGTAATAACGGTCGTTTAATTTATTAATGCTAAATCCGGTTGCTTCATGTAGTTCGTTGAGAATGTTGTCAAGAGAATTAGATGAAGGTTTCTCAATGAAAACCATATCCACATCAGTATCTGCAAAGGAGAATTTCACATCAAACGTAGCTTCTAATTCAGACAAGAAATCGCGTAATGGAATGCTATTTTTTGTTGTGGTTTGGGCATAACTAGTCCCACTGAAAATCAGTAAGAAAAATAAGGTGATAAGAGTATTAAGGTGCTTCTTCAGCATAGAACAGCACTTTGTTCCCATCTAAGTTAAACTTAATTTGTAAAGGAACGCTAATGCTCTTGATGGCAAGTTCTAAGTTTTCGTTGCTAAATGAGCCTGTAAAAAGTTGAGCAGTATCAATACCTTTAGCGTTAACATCAACATTAAATTGTCGTTGTAACTCATCTAAAACATAGTGTAGCGGAATACTTTTAAAAGAACTTTCTTTTGCTAACCAAGTTGGTTCGCTATTAACCATAGCTTTAGATAGGGTGCTTTTGCCATTAATAGTCAATAATGAATTGCCTGCGGGTAACTTAGTTTCCTCACCGTTGATGGTTACACTTACCAAGCCTTCAAAACAGGTAACCTCAAAATAGTCTTCTCTGGTTTCTACATTGAACTGAGTTCCTAACACGGTTACTAATCCTTCAGAAGTTTCTACTGTAAATTTTTTCCCTTTCGCTACTTTAAAATATGCTTCACCTTTTAGGTCTACATTTCTATTGGAATCCCATTTTTTCTCATTGAAAGTCAATTCAGATTCGGCATTCAAGATAACTTCAGAGGCATCTGGTAAAGTGATTGATTTATTCTCAGCGTAATCTGTAGTAAAAGATTTATTTAATGTGCTTAAATAAAAGAATGACCCAGCAAGCAATACAGCCACTACAGCGGCTACACGAAGAAATTTCTTAAAAGGTGATAGTATGAATACCTTTGTTTCTTCTTCGGTCTTCGTCTGATCAATAGATTCCCATGCTTTATCCATATCAAATTCAGGAGATTCTAAGCGAGCGGAAGAATCTTTAATTTTCTGATATGTTTCATAAGCTTCAGACTTTTTGAACTCCGCCAACTCGGCTTCTGTCAATTCATCATTAAGCCATTTTGCTAAGTAATTGTCTTGCATATTTTTAGCTTTGTATTAGTATAACAACTGAGTATTAGATTACCCTACTTTATATATTAAGTATTAAGTATTAATTAAAAAGTACTAAGTAAAAAGTTTTATTTTCAACAACCAACAACCAACAACCAACAACCAACAACCAATTAAATTCCATCAATTTGCTCTCTCAAACTTTTAAGTGCTAAATGCATCCTTTTTTCTATTGCTTTGACGCTTACACCTTCCATTTCTGCTATTTCGGCATATTTTTTTCCGTCTATCCTATTTAATAAAAAAGTAGTGCGTTGATTTTCAGGTAGACTATTCAATGCGTTGTCCAATTTTTCTTTGAACTGATTTTCCTCCATAATAAACTCCGGAGATTCATTGGTGGTCTTTAAAGTAGCATCGGCATATTTTAACCGAACCCTTTCTGCCTTAATTACATTAAGGTACAGATTATTGGCTACCGTATATAAATATGATTTCGCTTTTTCTGGTGCTACCTTGGCGCAATTCTCCCACAGCTTTACAAATGCTTCTTGTACGGCATCGTTCGCTTTTTCTTCATTACCAAATTTGTAATAAATATAATTGAAGATGGTTTTAGACGTTTCGTTAAAAACCCTTTTGTAAACCTGCTCTTCGCATACATTTAGTTGTTGGTCTGTTTTCAATAGATTGCTTTTTATCAAAGATATTTGAAAATAAATTAAAAAGAAGGTAGGGTATTTTTAAAGTCGGTTGTTTTAGAAACATAATAACAAACAATACCAAGTCATTATGAAAAAGATTTTTAACTATGCAATGTATGTTAGCCTACTAACAATTGCTCTGAGCTTTACTGCTTGTCAAGATGAGATCGAAGAAATTAATAACGGTGAAGAGCCAACTGCAATAACAGCAAATTCTTCAACTGCAGATTTAATTCAACGCACCAGTTCTAATGATGGTTCTTGCGATAATATCGTTGATGGTACAAGTTGTTATGAAATCAATTTTCCGTATACGGTTCAGGTTAATGGAATAACGCTTACTATAGATTCAGAAGAAGATATTGAGCAAATAGAGACCATTTTTGATAGTATAGACGATGATGAAAATCTTCTAAATATCATTTTTCCTATAACAATTACTGCGGGTGACTTCTCTGAAATTACCATTAACGGGTTAGATGAGTTACGTTTATTAGCTGCAGATTGTAAAGAAGGCGGCGAAGATGATGATATAGAATGTATAGATTTTGTATATCCTATGACGATGTTCACTTTTAATGTCAACTTAGAGCAGACCAATACTGTTGAGGTGGCTAGTGATCGCGAGTTGCGTTTGTTTTTCAAAGATTTAGGCGATGATAATTTAATAAGTTTTGATTTTCCTGTGACTTTACAATTGTCTGATGAAACCACCATCGTAGTGGATAGTAATGAAGAATTAGCAATTGCTATTGAGAATGCTAAAGACGATTGTGATGAAGATGACGATGATGATTACAATGATGATGATTTTGATGATGATGAATTCAAAGAGGAATTAATAGAGTGTGTGTGGTTCGTAACAGAGTTTAAAAGAAACGATGTTGAACAGACTCCGCAATACGTAAACTACATTTTAAACTTTAAAGAAGACGGTACGGTTAGTACTGGTTTTAACGGTGCAACTGTAATTGAGGGTACTTGGAGCACAACGGTTGATGATGATGGTGCCAAACTTACCATGGAATTTGAAAATTCTACCGATTTTAACCTAGAATGGAATGTTTACGATTTAGGAGATTATAAAATTAAATTATATAGTGGCGATAGTGACCGAGTAGTTATGAAGCAATTCTGTGATGAAGATTTACAGCCGGTAACTGCTGAAAGCATTACAGAAACGTTGAGCGATTGTTCATGGAATATTAAAAGGTTGAAAAATAACGGTGATCAAATTAATGGATTACTAGGTGCTGAGCTAGAATTTCAAGCAGAAGGTGTTCTAACCCTTACTAATGATGCTAGAGTTTCTGAAGGTACTTGGGAGGTGACTACTAATCAACAAGGTAGGTGGGTAGTAGCCATGACAATGAGCGACGAGACAACGGTAAGTTTTGATTGGTTATTGACGGATCTTAAAGACGGAATTGTAAAATTCAATGTAGAAGAGGAATTCTATGAACTAGTGATTGTTGAAAAATGTATCGCCGATAACGATGAAGAAGAAGAAGATATCACCTTCATTAAAAGCATATTCAATAATACAGAATGGGATGTGGCTTACTTCGCAGAAAATGATGATGAGTCTACAGAGCTTTTTGCAGATGTAAAATTATACTTAGAAAATGACGGCACTCTAGAGGTTAGAAACTTAAACGGAGAAGTCTATAGCAATGGCATGTGGTTTGTATATAGAAATACATTTAGCGGTAAGTTAGAAATGATTATTTCTTTTGAAACAGGTAGTAATTATGAGCCATTAGCAAATGATTATCAGATTCTAGAGATAGATGAAATGAGAATTGAGCTTAAACATGAAAATGAGACTGGTTTATATGACCATTTAGTTTTAGAAAGATAGTAAGATTAGAACATCCAGAAATATGCCGTTAACAGTAAAGAGTTGGGCCTCGTTGGCGGTATTGATGGAGGTTTTAGTAGAGGAGTTTATGAAAATGTAATTCCTTTTTTGCCCCACAAGTAACTTTAGAGCATCCATTTTTTTAATGGGTGCTCTTTTGTTTTGTTATTTTATGGTACTTGCTACTGATTTTACGCTGATATTATTAAATTTGTAACCCCTTAAAAAAGAAAAGAATGTTCGATAATTTAAGCGATAAGCTAGATAAGGCCTTACATGTACTAAAAGGACATGGTCAGATTACAGAAATTAATGTTGCAGAGACTACCAAAGAAGTACGCCGAGCCTTATTAGATGCGGATGTTAACTTTAAAATAGCCAAAGAATTTACCAATAGGGTAAAAGAGAAGGCATTGGGGCAAGATGTATTGACCACCTTACAACCTGGTCAGTTAATGGTTAAGATTGTAAAAGATGAATTAACTCAATTAATGGGTGGTGAGTCTGAAGGTATTAATCTATCTGGCAATCCTTCTATTATTTTAATGTCTGGTTTACAAGGTTCTGGTAAGACTACCTTTTCTGGTAAGCTTGCAAATTTCCTAAAAACTAAAAAATCTAAAAAACCATTATTGGTTGCCTGTGATGTTTATCGTCCGGCGGCAATAGATCAATTGCATGTAGTAGGTGAGCAAATTGATGTTCCTGTATATTCTGATAGAGAAAATACTGATCCGGTTTCTATTGCTCAAGCAGGTATTGCTAAGGCAAAGGCAGAAGGTTTTAATGTTGTTATTATTGATACCGCTGGTCGTTTAGCTGTTGATGAGAAAATGATGGCAGAGATATCTGACATCCATAAAGCTATACAACCTCAAGAGACTTTGTTCGTAGTAGATTCTATGACGGGTCAAGATGCTGTAAATACGGCAAAAGCCTTTAATGATATCTTGAATTTTGATGGGGTTATCTTAACCAAATTAGATGGTGATACCCGTGGTGGTGCCGCTATATCTATTAAATCGGTTGTTGATAAGCCTATTAAGTTTATTGGTACTGGTGAAAAGATGGAAGCTATTGATGTTTTCTATCCGTCACGTATGGCAGATCGTATCTTGGGTATGGGTGATGTTATTTCACTTGTAGAAAGAGCGCAAGAGCAGTTTGATGAAGAAGAGGCTAGAAAGATTCAAAAGAAGATTGCCAAGAATAAATTCGGATTCGATGATTTCCTGAGCCAAATTCAGCAAATCAAGAAGATGGGTAATATGAAAGACCTTATGGGGATGATTCCTGGTGCAGGAAAAGCCTTAAAAGGTTTGGATATTGATGATGATGCCTTTAAGCATATTGAAGCAATTATTTATTCAATGACACCAGAAGAACGTTCTACACCTTCTAAATTAAATGCTAGTAGAAAAAAACGTATTGCAAAAGGTGCAGGAAGAGAAGTTCAGGAAATCAACCAGCTTTTAAAGCAATTTGATCAAATGAGCAAGATGATGAAAATGATGCAAGGCGGCGGCGGTAAGAAGATGATGCAGATGATGGGCGCTATGAAAGGAATGAAATAACAACCAAACAACACAACTTAAAAAGAAGCGGATATGGAATTATTGGATGGTAAAAAAGTATCCAACGAAATAAAAGAGGAGATCAAGGCAGAGGTTGCCAAGATGAAAGAACGTGGTGAAAAAGTACCACACTTGGCAGCAATTATTGTTGGTAGTGATGGTGCTAGTTTAACCTATGTAGGTAGTAAAGTGCGCTCTTGTGAGCGTATAGGTTTTGAATCTACTTTAATTCAAATGCCTAGTACCACTTCTGAGCAAGAATTATTGAACAAGATTAAAGAACTGAACGTTGATGATGATATTGACGGTTTTATTGTTCAATTGCCTTTACCAGAGCAAATAGATACCCAAAAGGTGATTATGGCCGTGGATCCAGATAAGGATGTTGACGGATTTCACCCTACCAATTTTGGTAAAATGGCGTTAGATATGAGTACGTTCATACCTGCTACTCCGTTTGGGATTCTTGAATTGTTGGAACGCTACAAGGTAGATACAAAAGGTAAACACACCGTAGTAATTGGTCGTAGCCATATTGTAGGAAGACCTATGAGTATTCTAATGGGTAGAAAAGGATGGCCAGGTAACTCGACCGTAACACTTACTCATAGTCACACTAAAAATATTACCCAAATTATTTCACAAGCAGATATTGTTATCTCTGCATTAGGAGTTCCTAAATTCTTGAAAGCAGAAATGGTAAAAGATGATGCTGTTGTAATTGATGTGGGTATTACTAGAGTGCCAGACGAGACTAAAGAAAAAGGATATTATATTACGGGTGATGTTGATTTTGAAAATGTAAGCAAAAAAGCATCGTTCATTACTCCTGTACCTGGTGGGGTTGGTCCTATGACCATTGCAATGCTATTGAAAAATACATTGTTGGCCCGTGAGAGACATAGAAGTAGAAACTAGTTTTTATAAAAATTATAAAATGAGCTTTGCAATACTATTGCGAGGCTTTTTTTATGATGGTAATTTCTTGATTGTCATTCCAGTTTCAGTAGTGTCATTTGGTGTTAAGATGTCAATGTCATTGCTGTCATCATAATCACAACTTGCCATTATTGTTATCGAAATTCCGATTAATGAAATGTATAGTAATTTTTTCATATTATAGGTTTTTGGGTGTAATGCAAAAAGCTCATGTATATAAAACGTTGAAATGTTAGTCTTGGTATTTGATGTGATTATAGAATACTGTACCTTTTGTGAAACATTTATCCTTATGAGAAAAAATCTTTTGGTTCTAGTGGTCGTAGCTTTTATAATGGGGTGTTCAGAACCTCCTAAATTAGAGCATAAGTTTACAATTGATGTAAGTTATTCAGCTGAGGTAGATTCATTAGCAAAAGATGGTCGTTTGCTGCTTATGCTTTCTTCCGACGATAGTGATGAACCAAGGTTTCAAATTAATGACGGACTCAATACGCAACTGATTTTCGGTATGAATGTGGAGAATTGGGCTAAAGATTCTGTGTTGACTTTTGATGAAAATGTATTTGGTTATCCATATGAAAGCTTAAAAGATGTACCACCGGGGGAATATAATGTGCAGGCACTTTTAAACGTGTATGAAACTTTTAACCTTTCTACTGGTCATACGGTAAAGTTGCCAATGGATAATGGTGAAGGTCAGCAATGGCAAAAATCACCGGGTAACTTATATAGTAAGCCTTTTAAAATTAGAGTAGCCAGTAACGGCTTTGAAAATGTGTCGGTCGATTTAAATCAGGTGATTCCACCAATTGAAGAGCCAGAAGATACCAAATGGATAAAACATGTAAAGGTGAAGTCAGAAAAACTTTCTGAGTTTTGGGGTCGCGATATTTTCTTAGGAGCCCATGTATTGCTCCCTAAAGGATTTGAAGAACATCCGGAAGCTAAGTATCCCCTAATGGTATTCCACGGCCATTTTCCATCAGATTTTGGCGGATTCAGAACTACGCCTCCAGATCCTAAAATGAAACCAGAGTATTCTGAACGATTTAGTTTAGAGGGTTATAATGTTATTGAACAGCAAGAAGCCTATGATTTTTATAAGCGATGGAACGAGCCAGATTTTCCTCGTTTTATCATTATTGAGATTCAGCATCCTACACCATATTATGATGATTCTTATGCCGTAAACTCCGCTAATCAAGGTCCGTATGGCGATGCTATTACCTATGAACTTATCCCTGAAATAGAAAAACAGTTTAGGGGAATGGGAGAGGGGTGGTCTCGTTTTCTTTATGGTGGATCAACCGGTGGTTGGGAAGCTTTGGCGGTACAGGTAAAATATCCAGATGAGTATAATGGTTGCTTTGCGGCTTGCCCAGACCCTATAGATTTTAGAGCGTATACCTTAACCAATATCTATGATGATGAAAATGCCTATTTCTACAAGAGTGCTCATAAAACTTTAGAAGTACCATCGCATCGTAATTACTTAGGGCAAATTCAATCAACATTAAGACAGGGTAATCATTTAGAATTGGTATTAGGCGATAAATCTAGGTCAGGTCAGCAATGGGATATTTGGGAAGCAACTTATTCTCCCCAAGGTAAAGATGGTTATCCGCAGAGAATTTGGGATAAAAAGACTGGCGATATCAACCCTAAGGTAGCTGAATATTGGAAAGAGAATTTCGATTTAAGACATATTCTAGAACGCGATTGGGATAAGTTGGGCGATAACCTAAAAGGAAAAATCCATATCTATTGTGGCGATATGGATAATTACTACTTAAATAACGCAGTGTACCTAATGGAAGATTTCTTGGAGAGTACTACAGATCCTTATTATGAAGGAGAGGTGTTGTATGGAGATCGAGACGAACATTGTTGGAACGGAGATCCGGATCAACCGAACGCTATTACGCGTTTAAGATATAACAGTATGTACGTTCCTAAGATTATGGAACGTATAGAGAAAAGTGCACCAAAAGGAGCAGATTTAACGAGTTGGAGGTATAAATAAGACACAAGGTTTAGACATGAAGTACAGAAGATTTGGAAGAACAGATTGGCAAGTAAGTGAAGTAGGATACGGAATGTGGGGAATGGCTGGTTGGACGGCTAGTGACGATGCCCAATCTGCAAAATCGTTGGACTTGGCAGTTGAAAACGGAGTCAATTTCTTTGATACCGCTTGGGGTTATGGAGAAGGACATAGTGAGGAGCTGTTGGGTGAGTTGGTAAAAAGACATCCTTCTAAGAAGCTATATACGGCAAGTAAGATTCCACCAAAAAACTTTCAATGGCCAGCAAAACCTGAATATGCTTTTGAAGATTCTTATACCACAGAGCATATTATGGAATACACTCATAAGACTCTGAAGAATTTAGGGTTAGAGCAAATAGACCTTATGCAATTCCATACATGGGATGATGGTTGGAGCGATAGGGAAGAATGGCAACGCGCTATTGAAGATTTAAAGACTTCAGGTAAAGTAGTGGCAATGGGTATTAGTATGAACCGTTGGGAGCCTGAAAATGGTATAAAAGCTCTAAAAACAGGATTGTTAGAAGCTGTACAGGTCATTTACAACATATTCGATCAAGCGCCAGTAGATAACTTGTTTCCGCTTTGTAAAGCGCTAGATATAGCAACCATTGCGCGTGTACCTTTTGATGAAGGTACATTGACAGGAACTATGACGAAAGAAACTACGTTCCCTGAAGGCGATTGGCGTGGCACTTATTTTGTACCTGAGAATTTGATTTCTTCGGTAGAACATGCCGATGCTTTAAGACCATTAATTCCTGAGGGAATGACCATGGCAGAAATGGCGCTTCGTTTTATTTTAATGAATGATAATGTTGATACTACTATACCTGGTATGCGTAAGCAACGTAATGTGTTGGCTAATACTGCAACTAGTGATGGTAAATTACTATCTATTGAACTGTATGAAGAATTAAAAAAGCACCGTTGGGATAGAGTGCCAACTTCTTGGTCGCAGTAGTGATTTATTGATGTTTATCAATTTCTTTATATAGTAACTTAATAATTAAGCTATCTTTTTTCTTTTCTAAAAGCCAGTTGTCTACTACAGTTTTGAATACGGTGTCTTTTGGAAGAAGATATCCAAAATCAAAACTGTTGAATGGGGCATTTGGATTTACCGCAGCTAGTTCTTTATGAATTTGTTGTTGAATTAATGTTTCAATCGCATCTGTGACCATTACATCTGCTTCATTATCTACCAATTTTTGAAAAATACTAAGATTGTCTTCGTTAAGAATTAGCGTAGCTTTTGGGAAATTTGCCCTTGCAAAAGCTTCATTGGTGCCGCCAGGATTAAAAATAACTCTTACCTCTTTGTTATTAATTTTTTCAATTGAATTATATTTTAATGCATTCTCATCTCTAGTAATAGCAGCTTTACCACTTGAATATACTGGTATACTAAAAAAGGATATTTTTTTTCTTTTAGGAGTAATTGTAACTCCGCACATACCAATATCAAATTTATTTTCCATTAAATCTGACATTAGTGTTGGCCAGCTAGTTTCAATGAATTCAACTTTTACACCTAAAGATTTTGCTAAATCCTTTCCCATTTTTATATCAATTCCGGTATAGTTGCCGGTTGAATCTACTATATATGAAAAAGGCTTAAAATCACCAGTTGTTCCAACTCTTAAAGTTTGTTTTTGGTAAATGTTATTTAGTATATCAGAACCACTTTCAATACTGTTAACAGTGTATTTTTCTGAATTGGATAGTTTTGGGCTACATCCTATTTCAAAGCAGATTACTATAGTAAATAATAATATTTTTAAATAGTGGTCAAAAGTTTTAAACATAAGTATTTGTCTATTTAGCAAACAACTGTCCCATATCTTTAAAAGCTTTAAACTCTAAAGCATTGCCAGCTGGGTCATAAAAAAACATGGTAGCTTGTTCACCAACTTTACCTTCAAAACGAACATATGGTTCAATGACGAACTTTACACCTTTTGATTTCAGCTCTTCTGAAAAGCTTTGAAAAGTATCCCACGGTAAAACTACTCCGTAATGCGGTACTGGTACATCATGACCATCTACAGGATTATGGTGAACGCTTTCCGTCTCAGATTTAGGTTTATAATGTATCACCAATTGATGTCCGAATAAATTGAAATCTACCCAGTGGTCACTACTACGACCTTCTTCGCAATTCAAAATATCTCTG
Source organism: Maribacter aquivivus (assembly GCF_900142175.1). Classification (NCBI taxonomy): domain Bacteria; kingdom Pseudomonadati; phylum Bacteroidota; class Flavobacteriia; order Flavobacteriales; family Flavobacteriaceae; genus Maribacter; species Maribacter aquivivus. The sequence goes on from NZ_FQZX01000001.1 coordinate 1,768,781, forward strand.
TAAAAAGTTCTGCATTCCGCTAAATTATGAACGGGAATGGCAATATGGAAAGGTGTTACATTTTGCATATGCTATAGATTTAAGTTTTATTCCTGATTTAAAAATTCAACTATTTTATTGTTCACGCCATCTTGGTGCATAGAATGGCCTAAGCCTTCTGTGCTTACCAATTCACTTCCTTTCCAATGTTTATGGACATCCACAGAGGCGTGGTACGGAGCTATCATATCAAACTTGTCATGAAAAAGTAATCCGTTTTTCGTGTTGCTCTGAACAAACTTCGAACTTGAAAATTCCTCAACCGTAAATTTAAATTTATTGTACACTAAGTTTTTCAATGCTTTTAAGACTTTACTATTAAATCCTAGTAAGTTTTTGTAGTGCGTAAGTATTTCATGAAATTCTGATGGTGAGCCTATCGTTACTATTTTTTCTAAAGTTTTGTTTGGGTGTAAAGACTCATTATATAAAACAGTCATACCTCCCATAGAATGTCCTATGACTGTTGTTGGTTTGTATTTATTTAATACCTGCTGTACGGTTTCTGCATAAAGCGGTACATGTAACATATTGCCTGAAGAATACCCATGTGCAGGAGCATCAAAAGCAATAATATTGTAATCTGCCTGCTGTAACCTTTCTATAAGTTTATGCCAGCGCCAGGTATTACTTTCCCAACCATGTACTAGTAAAACAGTTACTTTGTTTCCAGGCCAGTTGTATACTTGAATTTCATTTTGATCTAATGATAATACCTCTAGTTTGGCTTGATCTAAAAATGTCTTTTGATTTGGCAGTACGCGACCTTTTCTAACCTTTGTAAATACTAAAAAAGCCTTGTAAGCGGCTTTCTTTGGAGAAAACCAAACAATTATATTAAAATAGAATCCTATTAATTTAGGTATAAGCTTTTGAAGGAATACTGGCACCTGATAAAATTTTAAAATGTGTAGAAGTTATCCGAAGGATATCAAATTTTAGGGTATTAAGAATATCAATCCCATCCTACCATCATGTATTTTACTTTTGCAGTATCTGGTATTTGTACCTCCTCAATAGTGCTATTGGCATTATATCGAAGGCTCTCAGGTAATTCTTTTTTATCAATAGTAAAATATAGATCACTATCCTTCAGTAATACCACTACATTGTTAATAGCGCTTATGATTTTTTTAATAGGGTAGTTTTCTCGAATTTCTTTGAATGTGCTTAGTTTAGAAATGCCCTTATCGGTAACAAATCGTTCATCATTGACCATTACATTTTGTATGGTAGCAATGCTATCGTTATTTGGAGTTAAGGTCAATAGCAAGGCACCACCTCTTTCAAAAATCTTTATTTTACTAGCACCATTACCGAAATTTAACTTGACGGTATCTTGAACTACTGAGTCTTTTTCGAATATTAATTCAATATCACGTGCTAAGCTTTGCTTAGATAATCTACCAACTTGATCACCAGAGATTTGAAAATCTGTATTCTTCTCTTCTGTGCAGTTTATAAGTAAACCACAACAGAAAACTAATAAAAGGGTATATCTAATCTTCATATGCTATCTCATCACTTTTTTTAATACTCCAAGTACGCCTCTAATAAAAGTAGCGCTTGTTAATACCTTTATTACCGGGTTTTGTCTAGTACTCGCTCGGCTTGTTTTTTTTCTTGCTGCAGGTTTGCTCTTTTCTTTTTCGGCTAACTTTTCTGCAGTTTCTATCTTTTCATTTAGAATTTCATAAGCACTTTCTCGATCTATAACCTCACCATATTTTTTTACTAATGAAGATTTGTCATTTACTTCTTTTAATTCTTTATCTGTCAAGACATCCATACGGCTCATAGGAGCACGCAGTAATGTGGCTGCAAGTGGCGTAGGCCTACCTTTTTCATCTAATGCAGATATCAAAGCCTCGCCAATACCTAATGAGGTAAGTACTTCTTTGGTGTCGTAGAACTCAGATTCTGGGTAGTTTTCTGCCGTCAATTTAATAGCTTTTCTATCTCTAGCGGTAAATGCCCTTAATGCATGTTGCACTTTTAACCCTAATTGCGACAATACATCATTTGGTACATCTGTTGGGTTTTGGGTTACAAAATACAAACCAATACCTTTTGAACGTATTAGTTTAACAATACTTTCTATTTGATCCAATAATGCTTTTGAAGCTTCTTTGAAAATAAGATGTGCTTCATCTATAAACAATATTAACTCTGGTCTGTCACTATCGCCTTGTTCAGGGAACGTGTCATATATTTCTGCCAATAAGCTCAACATAAATGTAGAGAATAACTTTGGTCTGTCTTGAATATCTGTTAGGCGTAAAATGTTGATATAGCCTCTGCCTTTCTCATCAATACGGGTAAGGTCATTTACATCAAAAGATTTTTCACCAAAAAACAATTCAGCACCTTGTTGCTCTAATTCAATAATTTTTCTAAGAATTGTACCGGTAGAACTTGTAGAAATACGGCCGTATTCTTTTGTGAATTCCGCTTTGCCGGCTCCTGTTGCATATTGCAATACTTTTTTGAAATCTTTTAAATCTAACAATGGCATTTTTTGGTCATCGCAGTATTTGAATACTACGGCAACAATACCCGATTGTGTTTCAGAGAGGTCAAGTATACGTGATAATAATACAGGTCCAAATTCAGAAACCGTGGCTCTTAACTTTACACCGTCTTGCTCAGATAACGAAAGTATCTCAACAGGAAAGCTACTTGCTTTGAACGGGAAACCAATTTTTGCGTGACGCTCGTCTATTTTTGCGTGACCTGGACTAGGTTGTGCCAACCCGCTTAAATCTCCTTTTAAATCCATCAACATTACAGGAATACCTTTTTCAGATAAATTCTCTGCAAGCACTTGCAATGTTTTGGTTTTACCAGTACCCGTAGCACCTGCAATAAGCCCGTGCCTGTTTAAAGTTTTTAACGGAATTTTTACGAATGCATTAGTAACAGCTTCACCATTAAGCATAGCTGCGCCCATATTAATGTAATCGCCTTTCGTAGCATATCCCTTTTCTATGTGGTCAAAAAAATCTTCGGTACCGGCCATTTTATATATTTTCGATAAAAATAGGGGATTTTTAACCAAACCAAAAGGCAAGACCAGCCTTAAATATCACTACTTTTTAACATTTAACGTACGAACAGTACGAGCCTGAGTACAGAATTTACCGATGCGTACTTCTAATAGAATTTGTCAACTAAAACGTATCTTTGCCGAATGAAAAATGAGGAGGTACTTGAGAAAGTGAATAAAGGGGTGTATTTACCCTTAATGGAAGAGTTTTATACCATACAGGGTGAAGGCTTTCATAAAGGAACTGCAGCTTACTTTATTCGTGTTGGAGGGTGTGATGTTGGTTGCCACTGGTGCGATGTAAAAGAGAGCTGGAATGCAGAAACGCATCCACCAACTGCCATTGAACAAATTGTTGATAATGCCGCTAAATATTCTGATACTATTGTTATTACAGGCGGAGAACCTTTAATGTGGGATATGGACCCAATTACAAAGGCATTAAAAGATAAAGGTCTAAAAACGCATATTGAAACTTCTGGTGCCTACACGCTTTCTGGCGATTGGGATTGGATCTGTCTTTCACCTAAGAAAAATAAATTACCTGAAGGTCGTATCTACGACGAAGCCCATGAGCTTAAAGTCATTGTTTATAACAAGCATGATTTGATTTTTGCTGAAGAGCAAGCCGCTAAAACTAACACTGATTGTATTTTATATCTACAGCCAGAATGGAGTGTTAGGGATAAGGTAGTACCAATGATCGTTGACTATGTAATGAAAAACCCTAAATGGAAAGTGTCATTGCAAACACATAAGTATTTGAATATTCCTTAAAATATAAGATTCTTAATTAGCGACCTCCGTTAGCTTGAATATCTAATAAACATTCCGCATCTAAAGGCACCGTGTTTGTGCTTTTAGCAGTATTCTGTTGTAGCAGGCTTAAAACGGTTGTGCCAGATAACCTACAGCTAGATTTTACGCCGTCTTCATATTGGGCAAGGGCAGTTGATTGTAAAGATTTACCTGTTGATCCGCCAAATTGTAATTCTGAACGCATAAGGCAAACGGCTTGGTTACAATGATTATCACCAACAAGCTGACCATCTTCATTTTCAGATTCAGACTCATGGTCATTGACCATATCAGAACCTAAATTGACTAAGCCAAATAAGTGTCCGAATTCATGATTTAAAGTAGTGGTTTCCACATCTGCCTCAGTAATAGAAGAGCTTAAACTTGCTAAATCTCTTACGGTAGCTTCATGTATAACCATAGAAGTGTTGCGGTAAACAGCACCTAAGGTTACAAGACCGCCTTCTAGATCATCACCTTCTGCCGGTGCATCTGCAAAGTAAATATAGATAGCTAAGGTGCTGCCGGTATTAAAGGCTGTTCTGTTCCTAGTTTCTAAATCTGCAATTTCTTGTAGTGTAAGTTCATCTTCTGACGGACTAGATAATTCGTTATATACTAACTCAATATCTTCTTTGAATGTATGTTCTTGTAGATATTCTGTAAAATCTGCCATAGCAGCTTCAGTTGGTTTAAAACCGGTAACGTATGCTATTTCTATTAGAAGTTTATCATAGGTATCGTTAGAAAGAATGTCTTTTGCAGAATCTCCTGTTGCCAGTAAGTTAGCAGCTTTGTCAACTTTGGCTTCTGAGCTATCATTATCTGAAGAACTTTTAGAGCAAGAAACGGCAAATGCTACAATACTAATTAGCAATAAACTTTTGAACTTATTCATAAAATCGTTTTGTACAAATAGGATAACGAAAAAAAAGTATCGCTATTACTTCATATGCGTCAATCTTGCTAAATAGTCGTAATGTTCGCCCTCCATTACAAGCTCACATGTTAAATTACTATAATTTGCTGCTCTTTGTAGGGTGTTATAGTCTACATATAACCATGGGAAAGATTCGCTTTTCTCCTTTTTGTATTCCATTTCAAAGCTTACTTCGCCGTAGTAATTAACGTTATCTGGAATCCAGTACCCGCCATCTTCGTCATCTTCGAACATGTAAATAATGTCGCTGGAATCTAAGAGAATTTGTCCGCCGTCTTTTAAGTGTGATTTTAATTTAGAGAAAAAAGGTTCTAATCCGTCGAGGGTACCTGCTAACCCTACGCCGTTCATTAAAATTAGAATAGTATCAAATTGCTCACCTTCGTATTTTAGGAGTTCTGAGTGTGCAGTGTTTTTGAGTCCGCGTAATTTACTGACTTCAATAGCCCCTTTAGATGCATCTAGACCAGTAACCAATAGACCTTTTTCTTGTAAATACAGACTATGGCTACCTGCACCACAGCCAACATCTAGCACGTTGCCTTTGCATAATTGTAAAGCCTTTTGCTCTAGCTCTGGCATTTCTTTAAAACTCCTGAACATATATGGTAGTGGCAAAACATCGTCTTCAAGTAGAGATGAATACGTGGTAATATCTTCAGTATAGTTTCCGTTCTGATAATCTAAAAGTGCCGTACCTAAAATGTCTTCTTTCAAAATTCTTGTATTTCTAGTTGCAAAAGTCTCGCTTTTTGGTACTACTTCGCTAGTTTTGAAGAATTAATTTTGCACATGGAAGAGGTTTTACGAGAATTGCCGCAAAAGGCAAAAGAAAAACATAACGAGAATAAAAAGTTCTTTGTTAAGCTAAGAAAGAAGCCACCTAAGAATTTAGATTATATCATGCAAGAACTGCATGAGGAGGAATTTGAGCGAACAGATTGCCTTACTTGTGCCAATTGCTGCCAAACCACAGGACCACTTTTTACAAATGCCGATGTAGAGCGTATTTCAAAATCGTTTCGAATGAAACCCCAAAGATTCATAGAGACGTATTTAAGGGTCGATGAGGAGAACGATTTTGTGTTGCAAGAAACGCCATGTACTTTTTTAGGAGCAGACAATTATTGTTCTATTTATGATGTACGCCCAAAGGCATGTCGCGAGTTTCCGCATACAGATAGAAAGAAGTTTCAGCAAATAAGCAATCTTACCCTTAAAAATGTAGCTATTTGCCCCGCTGCTTATAATATTGTGGAGGAAATGAAGAAGTTGATTAAGTAAGTAGATAAATAAAGAGAATTTCATATTGCAAGTCGAAATAAATAATCCAAGAATGAAGTGTTACAAATGCATGCGGCCATCGAGCACCTGTATTTGTAAACATATTAATACTGTCAAGACTAAAACACGTTTCATTATTTTGATGCACCCAAAAGAGTACAAGAAAGAAAAGAATGGAACAGGGTATATGACGAATCTTCAACTTGAGAATTCAGAAATTATAGTTGGTGTCGATTTTAGTAAGAATGATCGTGTAAATGAAATTTTGACTAATGAAGAAATTGGTTCATTCTTACTCTACCCTGGTAGAGAAAGTTTTAATCTATCTCAAAGAAAAGGTTCAGAAATGAATTCTTTTATGGGTAAAAATCCTCACCTCTTCATTCTTGATGGTACATGGCCCTGCGCCCGTAAAATGCTTAAGTTAAGTACCAACTTGCAAAAATTAAATAGAGTAAGTTTTGATAATAGTATAGAGTCAAAATTTATTATCAAGCAACAGCCAGAAGCGCTTTGCCTTAGTACGATTGAATCAGTATATACAGTTTTAAATTTATTGAAGAAGGGTGGGGTAGAACAATGCGATACGGCGGACTTCCTAATCCCCTTTGAAAAGATGATTGCCCATCAACTTAACTATATTCTAAACCCAAATAATAAAAACTATAGCTCAACTGCGAAAAGAGAGATTGGTCCGAAGACTATGTATAAGAATAACAAGGAGAGAAATGTTGTTTTTGAGTTGTAGTAGGTGTATTATACTTTAGTATTATTATAGATTTCAATTAAGATTATTAATTTGGAGACAATAAGGAAATAACATTTACGGTGACAGTTATAAATTGTCGATAAGCTAAAACTCGAACTTTTATGATAAACTACATGCTTAAATTTAATGTTTCGGAAATTTCCAAAATTTTAGATATTGAGAAAAAATTAATTAAGAATTGGGTATTTCTCTTCTCTGAATTCTTGAGCCCTGAAGCCAGTCCTAAAAAAGGCATTGAACGTGAATTTAACGCCGAAGATATTTGTACTCTTGGTTATATTTCATTTTATTGGGAAGAAAGTCCAGATTTTGAAAATATAAAATTCGGTTTGAACGGAGGGGGTCAATTTGAAAAGCCATTTACCGAGTTAGCAACTGAGGTGACACCTATTTTTATTGAGTATCCTGATGATATTTTAACAAGGAATGTTTGGATGATTGGCGGGATGGCTACAAATAATAATATTTTGTCTTTGGCTATTTCTTACAAAAAAGCTGGAGATATTTTAATCAATGGTGGTTTGAAAGCTGAGCAAAATAAGGATTTGATTTATCCTGCTATTTTTAATTATCGACACTCTGTCGAGTTATATCTAAAATCAGTTCTTCCTAACTACAAAGACACTCATAACTTAAAGAACCTGTATAGGGATTTTAAGATTTTACTAAAAGAAAAGTCTAACGAGGATATTCCAACTTGGTTTGAAAATATTATAATTGCTTTTGATGACTATGATCCTAGAGGTACCTCCTTTAGATATGGATCTGAAGTCTATCAACGTGAACTGTTTGTGGATTTAGTTCATATTAAGAAAATGATGAATTACCTTTCTAAATCTATGAGTAACTTAGAAAATCTTAATTAAAATAAAAACTAAAATTAAAGCTGGTTGTTGAATATAATCAGAGATTTTCATTTGTTATTGAATGATGATTTCTTAAGTAAAAGATTTGATTAATGTTGTATCTCGGTATAAAAACCACATCAAATTTTTTTTAAACATGCCAATACTAATACCTTAGTGTAAGATAAATTATAATCAGTTATACCTCAAAAAACAATATATCTATTGAAAATTTTAACTTGGAATTGTAATGGTGCTTTGAGAAGGAAATTTGAGCATTTACTTGATTATGATGCAGATATCAATGTGGTTCAAGAATGTGAGAATCCTGCGGAGACAACACATAAAGCTTATAATCAATTTGCACAAAATTACCTTTGGATAGGTGACAGTAAGAATAAGGGAATAGGTGTTTTTGCTAAAGATTATATAAAATTAGAACGACTTAATTGGTCTAATAACTTCAAAGATCATCAGGTAAAACACTTTTTACCATGTTCTATTAATGGAGAATTTGACTTATTAGCTGTTTGGAATCATAGTAATAAATCTCCCACTTTCGGTTACATAGGTCAACTTTGGAAATATCTACAGATCAATAAATCGCATCTAAATGAATGTTTGATTATCGGCGATTTTAATAGCAATAAGATTTGGGATAAATGGGATAGATGGTGGAACCACTCTAATGTTGTTGAAGAACTTAAAGAAATTGGTATAGAAAGTTTATATCATAAATCCTTTAAAGAAGAGCAAGGGCACGAGACTCAGCCAACCTTTTACCTTCAACGAAATTTACAAAAATCGTATCATATTGATTATATTTTCGGAAGCCAAGAATTTGTAAAGAACATCAAAACAATCGAAATTGGACCAGTATCTTATTGGCTGAAAATCAGTGATCATCTACCCATAATCTGTGAGTTTTAGTAAATATTCAAGACTTGTATTTTTAAAACGGGATTCTTAAAAAGTAAATCTCATAGTTATAAAATCAACAAAAGTTTATTATATTGGGTGATTAGTTGCGAATTTATCATAATTCATATTTTTTATTGACGATACAATAATTATGTGTTAGAAAGTTTATTTGCGGCTCATAACTTAAACGACTCACTCTTTTAATGGAACAAATTATAACATATTTCGAATCTATACCTGCAGCGCACAGATCACTTATTTTGGTTGGCGGAATCACATTTTTTTGGATACTAGAAGGTATAGTACCCTTATTTAATGGAAGTTATAACAAATGGAAACATTCGCTGCCTAATTTTTTTTTCACACTTACTACGATAGTTATCAATTTTCCATTGGCGTTTTTGTTGCTAAAAACATCGGACTGGGCAGTTGCCAATGATTTCGGAATTATTAATTGGTTACCAGAAATGCCGTTATGGGCATATGTATTTTTAGGAGTTGCACTATTAGATTTAATTGGTGCCTATACTGCACATTTGGTAGAGCACCGCGTAAAACCTTTATGGATGGTGCATTTGGTGCATCATACGGATCATAATGTAGATACAACCACTGCAAACAGACATCATCCGTTAGAAAGTATCATTCGTTATATATTCACCTTAGTTGGAGTTTTTGTAGTTGGTGCACCTGTGGGAATAATTATGTTATACCAAAGTTTATCAGTAGTCTTATCTCAATTTAACCATGCGAATATAAAGTTGCCAAAAGGAGTTGATAAAGCGATTAGTTATGTAATTATTTCACCAGATATGCATAAAGTGCATCATCATTATGTACTACCATATACAGATAGTAATTATGGGAATATCTTCTCTTGGTGGGATCGCTTATTTGGTACGTATATGCATTTAGATCGAGAGAAAATTATCTACGGTGTAGACACTTTTCCTGATGAGGTTGCAAACGGTCAAATTAGTTCGTTGTTGAAATATCCTTTTGTAGGGTATAGAAAGCCAACGACTGATATTGCTGGTGAGCAACCTTTAGTAAAGTAAATACTTCGCCCTAATTTTCTTGAACTTTTCAATGTCTTCTTGCCAAGTCGCTTTTATTTCGGCATTGGTGGCGCCGGCTATAATTTGTTTTTGAAGTCTGTTATTACCTGCATGTTTGGTAAAACCACTAGTGATAAAGAATTTACTCTTGTCGACCGAATTCGTATAGGCGTCAATAATATAATCCATGGTTACTTCGTTCATACGCTCAGTTTTAGATAAGTTTTTCCCATAGCACAACTTTCCTTCTTCCTTTGGATATTTAGAACCAAAATTTGGCTCAGGAGTATAGGTGAATTCATATACTTTTGAATCTAAAAATGAAGCACCGTAGCGTTGAAACTGAAATTCCGTCCCGCGACCTGCATTAATGTTGGTGCCTTCAAACATTCCTAAACTTGGGTATAAGGTAATAGAAGTGTCATTTGGTAAGTTTGGTGAAGGGCGAATTGGTAAACTGTAAAACATATCATGCGTCCAGTTTTCTAAGGGAATTACGGTTAGGTCTACTTTTTTATCACCTTCTAACCATAGTTCATCATTGATCATGTTGGCATATTCGCCAATGGTCATTCCGTATACTAATGGAATTTCAGTCATTCCCAGAAAAGAAGTGTGTGCAGCTTCCATAGTTGGTCCGTCAACATAATGTCCGTTCGGGTTTGGTCTGTCCAACACTAGAATAGGAATTCCTTTTTCGGCACAGGCTTCCATAACCAACTGCATAGTAGAGATATAGGTGTAAAAGCGAACGCCTACATCTTGAATATCGAATAACACTAAATCTAAACCTTCTAATTGCTCTTGACTTGGTTTTCTATTTTTACCGTGTAGCGATATTAAATCTAATCCTGTTTTTACATCTGTGCTATTTTTTACATGTTCACCTGCATCAAAATTACCTCTAAAACCATGTTCTGGTGCAAACACATGTTTAATGTCAACGTCTAAAGAAAGTAGGCTATCTACCAAATGGGTATGTCTGTCAGACTTAAATATTACACTGGTTTGGTTGGCAACAATAGCGATTTTTTTTCCTTTTAAAAGTGGTACATATGCTTCCGTACGGTTGGCGGCGACTACAATTTCTTTTGCCTCTTGTTCAATTTTTGGTTCATCGGTTGGTGATGTGGTAATGGCTTGCTCTTTGGTTTCGTTTCCGCAGGTAGCCAATACCAAAAACCATAATAAAACTGTACTTTTGAAATTGGATAAAAATAACATCATTTGAATCTAGAATATTTTATCGCCAAACGGCTTATAAAGGGTAAGGAGCATAAAATTAGCATATCTGCACCAATAATAAAAATAGCCATTGCAGCAATTGCAATAGGGGTTATCATGATGTTGGTCGCTATTGCTACGGGACTGGGATTAAAAGAGAAAATCCGTGAAAAAATAACTGCTTTCAACGGTCACGTACAAATCTATAATTACGATAATAATAATTCTGAAGTTTCTGTGGTGCCCGTGAGTACGGAGCAAGAGTTTTATCCGGACTTTAAGATGGTTGATGGCATTGTGCACATACAAGCTGTGGCGACCAAAGCAGGAATTATAAGAACCGAAGAAACTTTTGAGGGTATTATCGCCAAAGGAGTGGGTAAAGAATATAATTGGGAGCCGTTTGATGAGTTTTTGATTGAAGGTGTTTTGCCTGATTATTCGGGAGAGCTAAATTCTGATGTGCTTATTTCTAGAATAATGGCAAACCGGTTGAACTTAAAAGTTGGAGATTCTTTCTTTACCTTTTTTCTACGGGATGATGCAGCTGATAAAATACCTAACCAAAGAAAATTCACCATCACCGGAATCTACGATAGCGGGTTTGAAGAAATTGACGGACTCTATATTTTTACAGACATACGCCACATTCAGCGCATGAATAAATGGAAAGATACAGAAGTGGGTAATTTTGAAATCTTCTTGAATAGTTTTGATGATATTGATCAAAAAGCAAATGAGATTTATGGAGAAACGGTTGCCAGTTTAGATACTAAAACTATAAAAGATAAATACTATAAAATATTTGAATGGATAGGATTATTCGATTTTAATATTGCCCTTATCATTGGCATCATGATTATTGTTGGTGGTATAAATATGATTACCGCTTTACTCGTTTTAATATTGGAACGTACGCCAATGATCGGTATTTTAAAGGCATTGGGTAGTACAAATTGGAGTATTAGAATGGTGTTTTTATACAATGCGACCTACCTTATTGCAGTAGGCTTATTTTGGGGCAACCTTATAGGGCTTGGTATTATTTTTATTCAAGAGAAGTTTCGAGTTTTTAAATTCCCGAACCCAAAAGAATACTACATTGAGTACATACCTGTAAGTATAGACTTGTGGACTATTCTTCTTTTAAACGCGGGCGTGTTGCTGCTTTGTTTGTTAATGCTTTTGATTCCGTCATATATTATTACTAGAATAACACCGGTCAAAGCTATCCGATTCGAGTAGTTTGTTTTTAAATAGCTTATTCCAAATTTAATCTTCGGTTAAACCCCTTTTTGGTAAATTTGATGTAAAACAGACCACATGCATCAAAAACTACTACTTACCCTAATTGCTGTATTTTTATTGACCGGCGTCAATGCACAGAAACTTTCAAAGAACGAGAAGAAGGTTGTAAAATCTATAGAGCAAAATAATGCCGAGGCAATTTCATTTCTAGAAAAAGTCGTGAATATCAATAGCGGTACCTTAAATCTTAAAGGTGTTGAAATGGTAGGTCAAGAATTTGCTTCTGCTTTCACCGATATAGGTTTTGAAAGCACTTGGATTCCTATGCCCGAAGAAATGAATAGAGCGGGACACTTGTTTGCGGAAATTAAAGGCACCAAGGGCAAGAAATTATTGTTAATTGGTCATCTAGATACGGTGTTTGAAGAAGACAGTCCGTTTCAAACTTTTGAGATGGTGAACGATTCTATTGCACATGCACCAGGTGGTAATGATATGAAAGGTGGTGATCTTATAGTGCTATATGCACTAAAAGCATTACAACAAAACGGATTGCTAAATGACGCTCAAATAATTGTTGCCTTTACAGGTGATGAAGAAAGCACGGGTAGTCCGCTAGAAAAAAGTAGACATGATTTAATTGAAGCTGCCAAAAGAAGTGATATCGGTTTAGGTTTTGAAAACTCCACCGGATTCAATTATGCAACTGTTGCCAGAAGAGGTTCTTCAGGGTGGAAAGTTGAGGTAGAGGGTAAGAGAGCGCACTCATCTGGTATCTTTAGTGAAGACACAGGTGCAGGGGCCATTTTTGAAATGTCGAGAATCTTAAACGGATTTTATACCGATGTAAAAGGAGAAGATTTATTGACTTTTAATCCTGGGACTTTAGTTGGTGGTACTTTTGTAGAATTTGATGAAATGACCAGTAAGGGAACTGTTTTTGGTAAGACCAATGTAGTGGCTCAAAAAGCAGAAGTCCGTGGCGGACTACGTTTTATATCTGAAGAACAAAAAGAACGTGCTCGTGATAATATGCGAACCGTAGTGGCGAATAATTTACCACATACATCTGCAACAGTAACTTTCAAAGATAGTTACCCAGCAATGCAACCTACTGAAGGTAATAAGGCGTTATTGACAAAACTGAACAATGTGAGTTTAGATTTAAAACAAGGTGAGGTTTTAGCATACGATCCGGGTAAAAGAGGTGCGGCAGATACTTCTTTTGTAGCGGAGTATGTAGATTGTTTAGACGGACTGGGTACTATGGGTAATGCAGCCCACACTCCCGAAGAAACGGTGAATTTGAATACTATTGAAGCATTAACGAAAAGAACAGCATTATTAATTTATAGATTGATAAATGAGTAATATAACAACATTAAGAGTAAGTGACCAGCAAGTGACAATTGAAGCAGGAGAATTGGTAGGCTACCAAGTTTCTGGTTATGAATTTATGCACCAAAAGGGAAACCCTGGATGGCGCAGTGTAGATACTGAAATGTTTCCGTTGATCGGACCAACAAATGAGGCAGATTTTAAAGTGAAAACTCCCAAGGGTTTTGCCACTCAAGATCAGCACGGTCTGTTACGTGAAATGAAATATAAGTTGGTAGAAAGCTCAGCAAGTAAAGCTGTGTTCTCTAAAAAATATACAGCAAATACTGAGGTTTTAAATTCAAAATATCCTAAAAAATCTACCGCAGAGAAATTAAGCTGGCCTTACGATTTTGAGTTTGTAAAGTCACTTGAATTAATAGACAATTCGTTGGTGGTTACGTTTTCAATTTCTGGCGAAGAAGGCATGCCTTTTATGTTGGGCTATCACCCTGCGTTTATGCTACATTCTGAAAATGCGATCATTTCTGCCGGAGAACAAAATATTACCATACCCGAGGTTTTGGAAGTTGGCAGTAGAGCATTACAAGTGCCAAATACAGATGTAATTACTTTAAAAGATGAGAAATGGCTACAAATAACGTCCGAAGGTTTTAGTCATTTTATGCTTTGGACAGAGGTACCTAATATGGTCTGTATAGAGCCAATTACCTTTTATCCGTATGCGGTAGAACAAGATGATTTAGCAGAAGGCTTTATGGTATTAAAGAAGGAGCCGGCTATTTTTACAGTTACGTTAAAACCTGTATAGTTTAAAATTCATCGCTAAAGAATAGTGTATGTGTTATGATGTAAAAACCAGCTTAGAGGCGCAGTTAAAAAGAGCAAAGAGAAGTCAAGATTTAAAGGCGATTGAAGAGATTGTTGAGAAACTTGCACCGTTGACCGATTTACCGCTTCACCATGCATCAGGGTTTTCGCATCCTGAAGTTTTAATATATACTAATGATGATCCGTTTTATCCCATAGTAGCTACTTGGGGTCTTATTCCGCATTGGGTGAATAGTGTTGAACAACAAAAGAAAATTTGGAATAGTACTTTAAACGCTCGGGTAGAAACCATTTTCGAGAAACCCGCTTTTAGAGATGCTGCCAATGAAAAACGTTGCATACTATATGTTGACGGCTTTTTTGAGCATCACCATTATAACGATAAAACCTATCCTTTTTTTATCCGCCGAAAAAATAATGAACCTTTAGCGTTAGCTGCATTGTGGTCTGAGTGGATACACCCTGAACATAACGGTACTATCAATTCATTTTCAATTGTAACTACAGTCGGAAATGGTATGATGGCTAAAATTCATAATAACCCGAAACTGAAAGAACCACGTATGCCATTAATGTTGGCAGATGAGATGGAAGAGCAGTGGCTAACTTCATCTGCAGATTTTGAAAAAGAATTAGAAGGGCTGCTGAGCTCAAATAATAATGTGGTACTGCAAGCACATACCGTAGGCAAACTCCGTGGTAAAAGCTATGCAGGAAATATAGAATCAATTGCCCAAGAAGTAGTTTATAAAGAACTAGAACCAGAAGAACTTAATTTCTAAGCAATGGCATATAGTGAGTATTTAGCAGATAGGGTTAGACCTCGTTTAAAAGGCAAAGGTCATCTGGAGGAGAAGAAAATGATGGGCGGACTCACCTTTATGGTCAATGGTAAAATGTGCATTGGTATTATGTTCGACAAAAAAAGCGAAGAAGATAAGTTAATGGTGCGTGTTGGTAAATTGAATTATGAAGAACTACTAAACAAACCGGGTAGCAGACCAATGGACTTTACTGGCAAACCGATTCGTGGTTTTTTATTTGTAGGTCCCGATGGATTCGACACCGAAGATGATCTTGATTTCTGGGTAGAAAATGCTCTGGAGTTTAACAGACTTCTGAATCAATAAAGTAATGGTTTTAAAATCTGATTTTATGCCCTTTGAAATGATTAAATTTGACCTGTGAAAAACATTTTCCCTTTTTTGGAATGGGTTTCAACCTATAAAAAAGCTTACTTCATAAGAGATTTGTTGGCTGGTCTTACTGTGGGTATCGTATTAGTGCCACAAGGTATGGCGTATGCAATGATTGCAGGGTTGCCACCAGTTCATGGTCTATACGCTTCTTTATTTCCGATTCTTACCTATGCACTTTTAGGAACCTCGCGAAAAATAGCCGTAGGACCTGTTGCGATGGATTCTTTATTGGTAGCCGTAGGTTTGGGGACATTGGCAATTACCGGTGTAGAAAACTACATTATAATGGTCGTATTGCTTACCCTAATGGTGGGTTGCATACAGTTTTTATTAGGTGTTCTACGAATGGGGTTTTTGGTCAATTTTCTTTCTAAACCCGTTATTAGTGGCTTTACATCCGCGGCAGCGATTATCATTGTATTAAGTCAGCTGAAACATTTATTGGGTGTTTCTGTACCAGGTAGTAATAAAATCTATGAAACCGTTTTTAATATCTTTTATAAACTAGGTGAAATCAATTGGGTAGATTTTAGTATTGGTATTGTTGGTATAGCATTATTGCTGGGCTTTAAAAAATGGAATAAAAACATCCCAGGAATATTAATAATAGTAGTGCTAGGTATATTGGCTGTCTATCAGTTTCAGCTTGATGTTTATGGGGTTAAATTAGTAGGTGAAGTCACTAGCGGATTTCCATCTTTTGTAATGCCAACATTAGATATTGTAGACATGGAAAAATTAGCACCTATTGCAATTGCTTTGGCGTTGGTTGGGTATCTAGAAGCTATTTCTATTGGTAAGGCCATAGAAGATAAAACAGGTGAAGATACTATAGATGCTAATCAAGAATTAATAGCTATTGGTTCGTCAAATATTGTTGGGTCTTTCTTTCAAGGTTACCCAGTTACCGCAAGTTTTTCTAGATCTGCAATTAGTTACGATGCTGGTACAAAAACGAATCTTTCAGCAATATTCAGTGTTATATTGGTGGTACTGACTTTATTGTTTTTAACGCCGTTATTTCAATATTTGCCCAATGCAATCTTGGCAAGTATTATTATGGTATCTGTAGTAAAACTTATTGATATTGCTTACTTCAAACATTTATGGCTCAATAGAAAAGATGAGTTTTTTATAATGTTGATTACGTTTATAATCACACTATTTATAGGTATAACAGAAGGTATTCTAATTGGTGTGTTGTGCTCTTTACTATTAATGGTATATAGAACGTCTAAACCGCATTTTGTGGAGATAGGTAACATTGGTAATTCTGACTACTACAAGAATGTTATTCGTTTTGCAGATGAGGTGGTGGTGCGTAATGATCTTTTAATTGTTCGATTTGATTCGCAATTATACTTTGGTAATTCTGCCTATTTTAAAAAGCAGTTACTAAAACATATGAGAGCAAAAGGACCCCAATTAAAAGGGATAATTCTAAATGCTGAATCTATAAATTATATAGATGCTACTGCAGCAGATATGCTATCGAAGTTAATACACGATATTCGTGAAAGAGGACTACAATTTTTTATTGCAGGAGCAATTGGACCAACGCGTGATATCATTTTTAATACAGGAATCATTAAAGAATTGCAACGGGAGTTTTTATTTGTAAAAACGAAGGAAGCAGTGGATTTCTTTGATGATCCAAATGAAATTTCATTATTGGCCGCAAAAGTAGCTTATGAAAATAGTAGAATGGATAAAGCTAAAAGAAGTCTAAATTAAATAAATCTCGTACCTTAAAGGGGAAGGGATATTTTAAAATAAAAAAGTATAGAATGAATATAGAACAGATATATACCGGTTGTTTGGCTCA
This sequence comes from Maribacter aquivivus, assembly GCF_900142175.1. Lineage (NCBI taxonomy): Bacteria > Pseudomonadati > Bacteroidota > Flavobacteriia > Flavobacteriales > Flavobacteriaceae > Maribacter > Maribacter aquivivus. Next base: position 1,786,146 of record NZ_FQZX01000001.1, read on the forward strand.
AGGAGCATATTATATTGAGAGTGATGGAGAGGTAGCAATAATTGACCCATTAAGAGAGGTGAGTCCTTATATTAAAAGAGCTGAGAACGACAATGCAAAAATCAAGTATATATTTGAAACCCATTTTCATGCAGATTTTGTAAGTGGGCACGTAACCTTATCGAAAGAAACTGGTGCGCCAATAATTTATGGCCCTACAGCAAAACCTTCTTTTGATGCTATCATTGCCGAAGACGGACAAGAATTTAAATTGGGTAAGATTACCTTTAAGGTGTTACATACACCAGGGCATACCATGGAAAGTACTACCTATTTGTTAAGAGATGAAAATGGTAAAGACCATGCTATCTTTTCTGGAGATACGTTGTTTTTAGGTGATGTAGGTAGACCAGATTTAGCACAGAAATCTGCAGACATGACGCAAGAGCAATTAGCAGGTACATTGTTTGATAGTTTACGTACTAAAATAATGCCGTTGGCAGATGATATTACCGTTTACCCAGCACATGGCGCTGGTTCTGCATGTGGTAAGAATATGATGAAGGAAACGGTTGATACTTTGGGTAATCAGAAAAACATGAATTATGCCCTTAGGGCAGATATGACCAAAGAAGAATTTGTGAAAGAAGTAACCGATGGTCTGTTGCCACCGCCTAAATATTTTCCTTTGAACGTAAAGATGAATAAGGAAGGGTATGAAGATATTGGAGATGTACTTGATCGTGGTAATGTTGAATTGTCGCCCGATGAGTTTGAAAAAGCAGCGAACGATACGGAAGCTTTGGTATTAGATGTAAGACATCAAGATGAATTTGTGAAAGGTCATATACCGAGATCTATTTTTATAGGACTTAACGGTGATTTTGCTCCGTGGGTAGGCGATTTAATTGCTGATACCAAACAGCCTTTATTATTGGTTATACCTGAAGGAAAGGAAGAAGAAGCAATTACTAGATTATCGCGTGTTGGTTTTGATTCTGCCATAGGATATTTAAAAGGCGGAATTGAAGCTTGGAAAGCTGCTGGTAAAGAAATTGACCAAATAACATCTATAACAGCATCAGAAGCTAAAAACCTTATTGATAAAGGTAATGTTGGTATTTTTGATGTTCGTAAAGATGGAGAATATCAAAGTGAGCACTTAGTAGGTGCAGTTCATACGCCGTTGAGTGAATTGAACAAGCATTTATCTGAATTTCCTGAGAAAGGAGAATTTTTAGTGCATTGTGCTGGCGGATATCGTTCTGTTATAGCATCGTCTATTTTAAAGAGTCGCGGAATCCACAATCTTATTGATGTAAAAGGTGGGTACGGAGCACTTAAAAATGAAGATTTAGAGAAGACAGACTATGTTTGTCCAACCACCTTATAGGTAGTAGTACTGAGCTTATAACGCAAATACGGCAGTAGGATTATTTCTTACATAGCTTTCAACAATACGCTGGGTTTCCAGCGTATTTTTTTGTGGCGTAATGAACATCTCAAGATCTTCAATTTGTGCTATGGTAACATCGGTAGGGGCGAACCCGTAACCGGCATAATTGTTTTCTCTGATGACAACAAATCCGTTTTCATCCATAGTTCTGCCGTTGGTTTTGATAACCAGCGTAGCTTCTACTTCTTTAATACTTTGTAAGGCATCTTGCACGCGTTGGTTGTATTCTTCTACAATATCTAAATCAGAACAAATACCTATGCATTGTTTAATTTTATAATGAGAGCAAACAGCCACATTTTCTTGTAGATGGCAATACTTAGGGCAAAGCTCAAAAGTGCTGCACAGGGTTTCTAAATACTGTCTGGCTTCGGTTGGACTATAACAAATAGCAACCGGATTCGGAGTCATCTTTATTTTATTGAACGCAAGGTGTATAATGCCGTTTCGGTCTTCGTAAGTGAAAATGCCGTATTGTTGAATAGACCTTTTTTGTGCACTATTGTATTTAGGGTAGTGGTGTTTAATTTCGGCAGATTCTTTTAGTAATGCAATTAGTTCATTACCGGTCTCCTCAAAATCTAATGAAGTAGTTTCTGCACAGAGGGTAATTTCCTTTGTTTTTTTATCATAAAAATGACCAAGCACTCTTTTCTTAATGTTTTTGGCTTTACCTACATATATGATTTTTCCCTTATTGTCTTTAAAATAATACACACCAGCAGTTGTTGGTAGTTTTAGATATTCCTCTTTTGGCAACCCGGGAGGTAAAGTAGCTTCTTGAGATTTTGAATTCAAGAATTGTTTAAAAACGGTGTCTGCATTTTCGGCTCTCAGTAATTTATGGAATAAAAGTACCGTAGCATGTGCATCGCCTCGGGCTCGGTGTCGATCTGTTAAGGGTATACCTAATGCAGCCGTTAATTTCCCTAAACTGTATGAATTATAGCCAGGCAATAATTTTCTTGATAAACGAACGGTACATAGTTTCTTTCTAGAGAAATCATGACCAAGTAATTTAAACTCATTTTTGATGACGTTATAATCGAAATTGACACTATGGGCTACAAAAATGGTGTCTTTGGTAATTTCTACGATCTGCGGAATCAGTTCTTCTAACAACGGAGCATTCCGTACCATGTCATCGTCAATACCTGTAAGTCCGGTTATAAAGGCGGGTATCGGGCATTCTGGATTTACCAAAGAAGTAAACTCATCAATGACCTCGTGACCATCATATTTAAAAATGGAAATTTCGGTAATTCGATTACCCTTTATGCCGTTTCCGGTAGTTTCTATGTCAATTATCGTATACAAAAAGAGAAGAATGATTTAGTACTGCAAAGTTAGCAGAAAATGCATTAATACAGGTACTTCTCTTATATGTTTGGCATTTAACTAAAATGTAGAAATGTATAAGTTTACTTGAGCGTATTTGCAAATAAATGTTGAGGTTATGCACTTTTAATACCAAGTAAAATATAGTGGTTATTACAGCGTAAAGATTGTGGTCTTCAAAAACAGCCAGATAAGATTTCTAGCTTTTAATACAATTTAAAATAAGTTGATGCTTGTAGAAGGTAAACAAACCAGTTTTAAAAAGGATTGTTTATATTTCTTGATGCTACTTTACAGAACTTACATTATCAATAACCGCTACTCCAAAATTGTTGCTGTCGGTGGTATTGTTTGATATTACTTTTTCAGCGTTATCTCGTACTACGTATTCTGAAACTAGGTCATAATCCTTGCCGCAAGAAGATAAACTTAAAAGGAAAATAACGGCTGCTACAGGGACGAAAAAGGTTTTGGTAGGGTATAATTTCATGTAATTGGTGGTAAAAATTATCTCGCTATTTTATTAGCGCATTTCGAAAATATTTAAACTTTATTCATTAACGACGAAAAGTTGGTTTTATTCGATGAAATGCACATAAATGTTATTAACACCTGTTGTTGATAACATATATAGGGTTTATTATAAGTGTATTGACTTATATTGTATATAAGATAGGGTTGATTTTTTTTATGAAATAAATGGAAAACTTCGCCCTTTATTCTCTTTACTGATCTATTTTCTAGAATTCTATCAATAATTGCCATGAAGACTTAGACTAAAAATATTTTAAGGTTTTAAATAGTGTATTAGCATTTGCTCTTTTGTTGTGTAGTTTAATAATACATAGTAGTTCAGAAACGGTTTGGTCATGATTTGCTTTCAGCCGTTTTATTCTTCCTTCGCCTAACCTTGTCATTATTTGTAATTTTTCTTGTATCGTGCACGATATTTAAATCTGTCCTTTTAAGGGAAAGACTTAATTGTGTAAAAGGCATTTCATCTTACTAGCGTATTATATGTGGACTAAAACTATGTGTAGGCAAAAAAATGAACAATACTAATAGTGGGTCTATTATAGTTAGTGAAGATATGTTGTGAAATTTATTTCATTAAAAGATAAAGGGGAGACAGATATTTGTCTAAGTAAATTTAATAAAACATCGAATTTAAAGATAGCTTGATGTTTAGGTAAACTTGAACTTAATAAATGAATGCATCTTTGTATCGAGTTTAGAGTACGTTTTGAGTTAGTAGAACTACCGATGCATCCTCATATGTGTGTCGGTTTTTTTATGCTCGAAATTAGAGGATAAGTAAAGTGGTATCTTGAGTGTAAATTAAAGTTGAACTCTAATCTCATTGATTTTAAAAACCTGAGTCCTTAGAAGGTTCTGAAAAATCTGAACGATTTTCTCTTGATTTTTTTCAGGTATACGACCGCCAATAATCCAGTTTTTCTTAACGAACTTTGTGCTTTCTAAATTAAACTCAGACTTCAAGAGAAGTAGTGCTTCATCGCGAGTTTCGTCGTTCATTTTACTGAACATTTGTCTTATATTTTCGGTCATGGTTGGTTTTGGTAGAATCCAAAAATAAATAAAAAAGCGTTTCAACTGCCTAATTAAATGAAATAGATATAAGCATGTTGATAACAATGTAATTCACATTTGTTGGTAACCTAGTTTTTGGTTGATTTTTAAATTTGCATTTAATGGTTTTACAGATAATGAGTTATATATAGTTTTCGTTGTAGTTAATTAATTATTGGAGTCTACAATTTTTTGAAACTTAATGTTGATTGTTGAGAAGAATTTTTATTAAAACGGAAGAATATTCATATAAAATGTAAATGGTAGGTAGTTCTTATTTGGTGTGTTTATAAAGATTGTCATTAAAAGTTAGAACTCTTTTATAATTTTCTTTCAATACATAAAAACAAGTGTGTTATTTTATGAAGAATATTTTCTTACAGTATTAAGATTCTAAGCATCCTTTTTTTGAAATTCTTTTATATTTTTTTTGATTTTCGTAAATCATCAGTAATAAATGTCTGATGTTGAGTTGATTTCATGCTTTTTAAATGAAATTTTAAATAATCAAAATTGACCTTTATATGATAAATATTAGTTTTTAGTAAAATTAATTTGTAAGTTTTATCTTGTTAAAAAAATTATAACGTATATTTAATATATAAAGTAATACGAAAAATTAATTGCTATGAAAGTTGACACAGTTTGTATTATAGACGACGATCCTATTTGTGTTTATGGCACTAAAATTCTTTTGAACCACAATAACTTTGTGAGTGCTAATATTCTAGTTTATGAAGATGGTTATGAGGCATTAAATAATTTAACTTCTCTTCTCAAAAGTGGGCAGAGAATGCCTGATATTATCTTACTAGATTTAAATATGCCGGTTATGAATGGCTGGGAGTTTTTGGATAAATTTCAAAAACTAACCTTTCGTAACAAACCACAGGTATTTATTGTCAGTTCTCACTTTGATCAATCTGAAATTAAAAAAGGAAGAAGTTATGAGTTGGTTCGTGACTTTATCTCAAAACCTTTAATAGCTAAAAATTTGAATGATATTATAGCTATGAGTAAAGTAGCGGTATAAATTGTACGAATAGATTAAAAGTAAAAAACCACCCAAAAGGTGGTTTTTATTAGTGGAGCGGAGACGACCTTACGTTAATAAAAGGTCTAGCAGACCTTTTTAGCATGGTGCGAGCTGATGTGCTGGCTTTCGAATCCTGCAGGTGTAACGAAAAAAACCACCCTAAGGTGGTTTTGTTTTGTGGAGCCGGAGGGATTCGAACCCTCGTCCAAACAAGCAATTAAAATGCTTTCTACATGTTTAGAATCTGATTAATTTTCGATGCGTACCTGACCAGAAGCCGCCCAATACACACTTATCTTCTTAAGATTTTGGTGGTGTCGCCAAAGCGAGCGGACACCCTTATGTTGACTTTTCTGGTGCTCCTATAAGAATCGCCATCAACAAGGGCTATTCAGGAACATCTCGCTTCCCTACCTGGTAGGGACGAGGCTAAATCCTACTATAATTCGGATTAAGCGGCAAGAGCGTAATTATTTTCGCCAATTAAAAGTGTGAAAAATGAGATTAACGAGCTGTTTCTCAGCGCTCGACATGCTTACATTCCAACTGGTCTCGCTGTCAAAACCGGTCGGCCCCAATATGTAAAAGAACTTCCTAATCTAAATAATAGCTGAATCAAATGAATCGACTTCAACTATTAAATAGTGGGCAGCAAAGCTAACAAAACTTTACGATCCCATATAATTTTTATTTTGACCGAAGCCAAGTGTTTCTAATTGCATAATTTAGTGCAATATTTATACCAAACCCATATGAAGTTCGGAATCATCAGAGAACGTAAGAATCCACCAGATAAGCGTGTTGTTTTATCTCCAAAAGCATGTCAAAAAGTCTTAAGTACATATACTAAGGCTGAAATTATTGTAGAACCGTCGCCTATTAGAGCATATACCGATGATGCCTATAAAGCTTTGGGTGTATCTGTAGCCGATGAAATGAATTCTTGTGAGGTGCTACTTGGAGTTAAAGAGGTGCCAATAGATGAGCTAATTCCGAATAAAAAGTATTTTTTCTTCTCACATACCATTAAAAAGCAACCTTATAATAGAGATTTGCTTCAAGCTATATTAGAGAAGAACATTGAAATGTATGACCATGAGGTAATTACCAACAAGCAAGAACAACGTGTTGTTGCCTTTGGTAGATACGCTGGTATTGTTGGTGCCTATAACGGGTTTCGTGCATACGGACTCAAATTTGACTTGTTTCAATTACCCAAAGCCAACGATTTAGAAGATCAAGAAGCGTTAATAAACGAACTAAAAAAAATAAAATTACCTGCTATTAAAGTACTACTTACTGGTAGAGGTAGGGTTGGTAATGGCGCTAGAGAAATGCTAGACGGTATGGGGATAAGAAGGGTGAATGTTGCAGAATACTTAGAAGAGACATTTAATGAACCTGTGTATTGCCAAATAGACGCTGGTGAGTATAACAAGCGTAAAGACGGAGTTCGTGGTAATAAAGCCGATTTTTTTGCTAACCCAGAGGAATATAAGTCTAATTTTTTCAGATTTGCCAAGGTGAGTGATTTCTATATTGCAGGTCATTATTTTGGTCAAGGTTCTCCATATCTTTTTACCCGTGAAGATGCCAAACATGAAGATTTTAAAATAAAAGTTGTTGCCGATGTCAGTTGTGATATTGACGGACCGGTAGCCTCTACCATTCGCCCCTCAACAATTGCAGATCCAATTTATGGGTATCACCCTGAATCGGAATCTGAAATCGATTTTAAAAACACTGACGCGATTGCCGTTATGGCCGTTGATAATTTACCGTGCGAATTGCCTAGAGATGCAAGTGAAGGTTTTGGTGAGGCTTTTATAAAAAATGTTATTCCTGCTTTTTTTAATAACGATAAAAACGGCGTGCTTGAAAGAGCGAGAATGACCCAAAATGGCAAGTTGACCGAACGTTATGCATATTTGCAAGATTATGTTGATGGTAAAGAATAGGTAGTGGTTTCATTTTAATTTATAGGCTGTTTTAATAGGAATCGTTTTTTGATTTCTAAACTGGTTACGGTAAGTACACCTAAGGTATATGCCAATAAATCTTGTATGCTAAAATAGTTTCCGAAGATTAAGTTTGCCCATTTAGAATGTTCTAGTCCGAAATAACTAAGCATACTCGTTAGCTGTAAAAATTCAATGACGTATGCGATTAGCAAGGTTACAATACCGATGGTAATATCATTTGCCTTCACGAAAGATTTAAAAAAGTAAAACATAAGAATGACCACAAGGTAATCTCCGAAAGTGTGTCGAATAAAGCCTGATTTCAAAAACACGGCAATTAAGATTTCGATTCCCAGCAGTGCAAGAAAGTATATAAAATAGATGTGGTTGAATTTGAATTTCATGTGTTGAATGTTTAAGCGTTTATTAAATAGATATAAAGCATACTTATTGGGTAATTCATAATCAGTAAGATAAGCACCATGGTATGCTCTTGTATATCCTTCGAATACCTAAGAACATTTACCAAAATTATAATCAACGCTATACAGGTAACGATGATATAGCTGAGATATAGCATAATTCCTATAACGGTGGTGATTTCATTTTCTGGTATTAAGCCAATGCACAGTAGCAAAGTCGAGACTAGAAAATACAATGAAACTACTCTCAAAATTCTACGGTTCCATTTATGTTTAAATAAAACCATCATTTAGTATCGGTTTTAGCTAGTTGGGCAAACGTATATTCTTGCCATGTTTTTTCTGATTGTAGGGTAAGGTATTCGTCATACTTTTCTTGAATACTAATATTTAAATCATAATTAACTTCTTTCTCTTTAGCATAGTCATATAATTGAATGCTATTGGTATCTCCTAAATCGATGAGGTAATGAATATCTGGATTTTCTAGTGTACTTAAATTAAAATACGTAATTGCTTTATCCCACGGCACTGCAGCGCTGAGTACTAAAAATGCAAACACTGTGGCAATATTGGTGCGTACTAAATAAACAAAGCTTTTTACTTCGGCTACTTTAATATAGGCTGTAATTAATCCGGTAAGGGTAAGTAGCAGATATACGAAAACACCAATGCGTTTATAGGTAAGACCCAAGGCTTCAACATAGGTAAAGTTCTTGTAAGATGTAAAGACAATTAGTATAATATTTAAAGAGATCCAAACATATGTAAGCGTTTTTATTTGCGTATTCTCTTTATGAAAATTGAGATTTCCTCTAAAGAAATAAAGAATTAAGATAATCGCTAGCACTATAGAAAACATAAGGGCATACACACCTTGATGTACAGATGCGGAGTATTCTGCATTAGAAATATCAGTTTTTTGGAACAGGTAAATTCCGTCGGTTACTAAAAAGAATACCAGTAAAAAATTAAGGGCGATAAATATAAATGAACCTAAGGTATGCTCACTTTCAAGTTGCTTTTTTTGACCTATTATTTCTATTTCGGTCGGAGTCTCCAATTCGTTTTTCTGAGATGCATCAACTGCTATTAATTCTTGTGCATCTAAAGGACGTAAAATGTTTAGAAATATAACATATCCCAGAAATGTGAAGAATACCCAAGGGAAACTAATAAAATCAAAAGAGATTTGGTCTACCAGATTTTCAAAAACAGGATTCGCATTCTTATAAAGCGTAGCAAATAAGATTAGTAGAATACCAGCAAAGAAGCCACCTTTTAAGCGGTTCAACAGTTTTGGTGAAGTCTCTTTTTTTACATCTTTTTCTTCTACTGAATTTTGTCTTTGAATGAAATTTGCGATAGACGCAACCAATAAATTAGTAAAACCAAGTAACCAAGAAAGGTATAATGAGGTTTTGCTTGATATGGACTTTCCTATAAACACCATTAATGCCATGAAATGAACAAATATGGTAAACCCCGTTGGGTTAATAAGTATAAAGATGGAAGTTAAAATATAGGTAAGTGCATAGCCCCAAGACATGGTTCTAGTTTCTTTTAAGGTAGAGACAAGCACTACCACTAAAATTGATATTAAGAATAGATTTAGACCAAAGCTTTTGCTGTAGAATAATAAACTGAAGGCTAAGGCAGATAAGATTGATTTTATATGAATATTCATAATATGATGTATTTAAAAGGTTATTAGTGATTTGATTTTTGTGATTATTAATAAGAGATAGTATCCAAGAATGAGATGCACTGTCTTACGGGATTTTGAAATTTTAGATAGTTCTAGTATCATGGATTTATGGAATTAAAAATGTGGATTTTATTCGTTGAATGGGTTGGTTTAGCAGTTTCTGAAACTCTAATTGATGAAAGGGTAGTGCAGATTTTCCACAGGTATATTTAGATATAAAGAACTTCCAATACTCCGGATACAGCATAGAGCCTATTAGTATTACGGTAAATAAGTAAAAACTTCTTTTTCCATTTCCCATTAAATAGAACTGCATGCTTATTTCTTCGGGTACCGTAGTTCCCGTGTTCGTGAGTACATGAAATACATCATGACTCTCTAGTTTGTCTTGCAACTGAAAGTTATTGGCAACAAGAAATTCACCCATATGATAGCCTAGAGAGTTGCTATGGTACTCTTTTAGCTCTTCAGCATTATATTGCCAAGCTTCATTTTTCTTGAAGTATTGATAGGGTGTCACGCTCCAATCATACAATTTTTCTAAAATGGCTGCTCTCATTATTTCTTATTTTAAAAGTACTTTGAAATTCAAAGTAAAATGATAAAAAAATATACTACTTACCTATGAGTTTTTCTAAAGCATTAATATGCTTCTTAAACTGTGCTTTGCCAAGTGGGGTGGCAGAATAACGTGTGTTTGGTTTACGACCAATAAATTGCTTTTCCACTTTTATATATTCCTCTTTTTCAAGCGCTTTGGTATGACTGGCTAAATTGCCATCTGTAGCACCTAAAAGCTCTTTTAGCATTTTAAAATCAGCATAATCGTTCACCATTAGAATAGACATAATGCCCAGTCTTATACGGTGATCAAAAGCTTTGTTTATGTTGTCAATTAAACTCATATATCAATAGCTAGCTAATCTTAATTTCTGTCGTACTTATAATACATCAATGCGCCATATAGAATATGGCAAACGCCAAACCCTAAAGCCCAAAAATACAATCCATATCCTATAAATTGAGTGCTAACCAATCCTATTCCAATAAAAGCTAAACCCATATATCTAACATCACCCATGGTATACTTGCTTGCATTTACACAAGCCAGACCATAAAAAATGAGTGTTGCAGGTGCCACTAGACCAGCTATACCTTGTTGCATAAGTACTAAACAAAAAAGTCCGCCAACTATTAACGGAATAGCGAAATTGAACACTAATCTTTTGCTGGTGCTGTCCCAAATTTTCTCTCCACTTTTTTTAGACTTCTTCAAGGTCATAATAAAACCGGTAATTACTGCTGCCACCAAAACGGCAATAGCAATTAAAGTTAGGTCGCTAACAGTTTCTGAACCCCAAAGTGACGAAGACCTACCTGAAAAATTTTCATAATTGGCAGCTGAGGTGTCTTTTAGCTTAACATAAGTAAAGCCAGCCCCAATTAATGCGTATATACCGGCGAGTACTCCAGAGAGTCCGCTTAATGAAATAAACCGTGAAGAACGATTCATTAAATTCTTGATTTCGGTAATATCGTTTAGATACTTATTTGTCTCCATATTAAAGTACTTTGAAATACAAAGTTAAATTAAATATTTGATTATTCAACAAAACTGAAGTAAAAAAAGTTAGCGAAGATGCTTTAATGCGAGCTAAGAAAGAGGAAGGTGACTAAGTTTTATTGCGTATTAATTCCTTTTAAACTTAATGTCTAAAGGAGGTTTGCTGTTTTGGACAGAACTATTGTAATAAAAATTCTATGGAGAATATATATGTGCACATCAACTATAAAAACGGGCAATAACATCAGAAATCTTCGCTGAATTTCCATCAGTAATTTATATAAAAACGGACTTTAAGTCAAAAAATAGAGTAAGTGTATAGCCTTTTTAAAGCGCTTAATTAATCAAAGAAACACCAATTCCAATTGTGGTTTGTCGGTGGTTGTAATCAATGAGCGTTTCGCCGTAACCGTCAAATAATTGAAAATGACCGTTGAAGTTTTCGAAAATTGGGAAAGACCAATTGAGTTGTAAACTCCCGCGACTTTTATCTCCCAAATTCAAAGAATGCCTTGCAATGGCTCTAAAACGCTGTCTACCCCAGTCATACGTAATATCAGCTTCACCACGCCCTATATAATCAGATATATTCTCGTTATCATCAATCTTGCTCCCTATACGAATCCATGGTTTTAGCATTACCTGCCAGTTTCCTTTTTCGAATGCAGCATGAAAAGCAATACGGTTCCAGCTTCTAGAAATTGGGTCTGACTGTCCGTTAGATTCATGAATTATGGCGGCTCCGATTATTTTAGTCTCAAACCCCAAAATTGGAAACTTAACGGGAAAATTTGCGATGATTTCAGGTTGATAGTTCAATTCTCGAAATGGTCTTGAACGCTCTGTATTATAAATTTGCCAATAGGCGGTCTGCGAATAGCCCATCCATAAATCCATACGACCATCGAACATGCCGTGAAAAATTTTGGTTTTTAGACTGATTTGAAATTTTGACTCCACAGCGTTTAAACTACTAGGTTCATCTAAAACTTTATCTGAATTTTCTGCCTGTGGAAATTCATTGGGGTTGGTAGAAAATTTTGCGGCAGTTATGTATATGGGTTTATACGAAGTAAGAATGAATGTACCGCGTTGGTGGTCATCATCTAGTTCCCATAATTCGCTTAAGCTTTTACTATTGTTGAAATACCAATTATGGTCATGGTCTTCTTGAGCAACACCGATATAATATGTACCTGTTATAAAAGCAATTAGTAGAACTATAGTTGTGTTTTTAAGCATTGATGAATTTTAAGAGTGTCAAAATTATATATTTGAATGCGTATTTGTAAATGAATTCGTATTTTAAATTAACACAATCAAATTGATTATGAAACCAGCAGAGGATTATATTTTCAATCAACCTGAACCGTACAGAGGAATTTTAATGCATTTGCAAATGATGATTGAAACGACTTTGCCTGAGGTTGAACTGAAATTTAAATGGAATATACCTTGCTTTTATATCGGTAAATCGCCTATTTGTTATTTGAATGCATCGCACAAAAAGCAATTTGTAGATATTGCTTTTTGGAACTCTGCACATCTTACAAAACATTTGAACGTACTAATTTCTGAAAACAGAAAAGTAGTACGTTCATTGCGTTATAGTACCCTTGAAGATATTGATAACGATATTCTTATTGATGTTTTACAAGATGCTTATTCTGTTCGTAAAAATGGGTTTTATAAGCGAAAAGACTTATAAATTAAAACTGATTAACAACTGCTCTTAACGCCACTAAATCTGTCAATAGTTTTTTCATTAATCCTAAATCTAGCATATTGGCACCGTCGCTTTTTGCGTTGGCACAATCAAAATGTGTTTCAATAAAGAGTCCGTCAACACCTGCTGCAACACCTGCACGTGCCATTGTGCCTATTAAAGCTGGTCTACCACCTGTAACACCAGAAGTTTGATTTGGTTGTTGTAACGAATGTGTAACATCTAAAACTACAGGTGCAAATTGTTTCATAGTTGGTACACCTCTAAAATCTACGATCATATCTTGGTAGCCGAACATGGTACCACGATCGGTAATAATTGCTTGTTGGTTTCCGGTCTCTGTAACTTTATTAACGGCATGCTTCATACTCTCAGGACTCATAAATTGTCCTTTCTTGATGTTTACCGTTTTTCCTGTTTGTGCAGCGGCAACAACTAAATCTGTTTGGCGTGCTAAAAATGCAGGTATTTGAAGTACATCTACATATTCTGCAGCCATGACGGCATCTTGCTCAGTATGTATATCGGTAACCGTTGGTACTTTAAATGTTTCAGAAACTTTTCGAAGAATCTTCAATGCTTTTTCATCTCCTATACCTGTAAATGAATCTAAACGACTACGATTTGCTTTCTTGAAACTTCCTTTAAATACATAAGGTATTTTAAGCTCATCGGTTATGGTAATAATATGCTCTGCAATGCGCATTGCCATGTCTTCACCTTCAATGGCGCAGGGTCCAGATAGAAGGAAAAAGTTATTACTGTCGGTATGTTTTATTTGTGGTATTAGAGATAGGTTCATTCGTCGAATATTTTTAATCAAAGATACTATTTTAAGAAGCTTACTGTTCTATTAAGATAAGATTGTCGAAACCCCAAATCGAAATGAAAATCAAACAGTTTCTAATTATACTATTGCTTGTATTTTTTACTGGCAATGCCCATGCTCAATTTGGTAAAAATTGTGAGCTGAGGCAGGTAAAGATTAACCTTATTAATCCTGGTATAGAATACGAAATGGCATTGGGCACGAATACAACCCTTGATATAAAAGCGGGAATTCAAGTTGCTTTAG